>JAZOVL010000282.1:0-1899 GCA_045658685.1 Pilosibacter sp. | reverse complement strand
ACGGAAAATAGCCGTTTAAGACGCTTAATTCGCAATGCTGGATTCGATCAACCGGGAGCCAGTATCATGGATATCAACTACACTTCCGGACGCAAGTTGAACAAAGAGATGATTCACAGGCTTGCTACCTGCGAATATATATCTGAACACCGGAACTTATTTATTACTGGTGCTACAGGCTGTGGTAAAACTTACATGGCCTGTGCTTTTGGTATGGAGGCGTGCAAGCAGTATTACACAGTAAAATATGTCCGTCTTCCAGATCTACTTTTGGACCTGCAAGCTGCACGGTCAGAAGGAACCTTCGTAAATGTGCTTAAGAAATATACGAATCCGGTATTGTTGATCATTGATGAATGGTTATTGCTGAAACTGACCGAATCCGAAGCACGTGACCTCTTTGAGCTCATACATAAGAGACGCAAAAGAAGTTCAACCATCTTTTGTTCACAGTATCGTGAATCAGAATGGTATCAACAAATCTGCGGAGGCGAAAGCACCCTTGCAGATGCAATCATGGATCGTATATCTTACGATTCATATAAAATCGATATCGAAAGTACAGATCCATCCAAGGATATATCCATGAGAGAGGTCTATGGACTTAATCCGGCACAAGCTAAATAGCAATTTCAAGGAGTGGCTCCGTTAGTCCGGACAGGTGGCTCACGCCATACCGGACTGGCGGCTCCGCCGCACCATAATAATCAATTTGTTTGTCACAACACTCGGACTTAGCAGTTTAATCTATGCGGAAGCATTTTGGGATGAAAAACTGATAAGCTTTATTAACGGAACGGTACATGCCCTTCAGTTTTATAAAGGAATACCCAAATATCTGGTTCCGGATAATTTAAAGACAGCAGTAACTAAGCATACGAAAGATGAATTGATTCTACAATCAGCTTTTTCTGATCTGGAAGATTTCTATAACACGATTGTATTACCGCCCCCACCGCGGAAACCTAAAGGAAAACCAACTGTGGAAAATCATGTGCGGTATCTTGAAACGCATCTTGTTGAAAAACTGAGAGAGAAAATCTATGTTTCTTTAGAAGAATTGAATGCCGATATACAAAAGATAGTAGCGGCTCTCAATTCACGACATTTTCAAAGCAAGAATTATTCCAGAATGGATGCGTTTATGAAATACGATAAACCGTGTTTGAAACCATTGCCAGACGGATCTTTCACGGTATGCGATTATAAAACTGTCACCAGAATCCCTGATAATTATCACATCGAGTATGATAGCCACTACTATTCTGTAGTTTATACTCATTGCGGTAAATCTGCAATCGTCAAGGCAACAGCATCAGAGATTCGTATATGTGATCAATACAATCGATTGATCTGTAAACACAAAAGGTCTTATAAAGAATTCCCCAAATATATCACCGAAGAAAGTCATATGAGACCGGAACACCTTTACTATAAAGAAGTCAATGAAAAAGACGGTGCTTATTACAGAAGATGGGCTTCTGTATTCGGACCAAACATGTCTGAATGTATTGACAGGCTCTTAAAATCTTCAAAATACGAAGAACAGGCATACAATGCATGCGCAGGATTACTTCATACTGTCAAGGATCTGCCACATGGAATTGTTGAAGAAACCGCACGCCAGTGCATTCAAATGAATTCCTGCAGATATAAAACCTTTAAACAAGTGCTGCAGCGTATACAGAATACTCCTGTGAATTCAGAGAGTCTTCCTACACATGAAAACATCCGAGGAAAGGGCTTCTATCAGTAAGGTGAAGAATTATGGCATATTTATATAAAAACTATATTTATAATGATCAATTAACAACGGATGAAAATCTGTTGTTAGACAGACTTTTTAAACTAAGACTGTCTCATATGTCTGAGGCATTGGAAAAACAGTTTTTAAATCCA
>JAZOVL010000281.1:0-2219 GCA_045658685.1 Pilosibacter sp. | reverse complement strand
CGATCCGACTTATTTTTGCCGGACATTCTTTCCATTAGATAAAATAGATTATTCATATCATCAGATGCAATATACATTACTTAGAAAAGAGAAGATAAAGATTGATACCAGAGCAGTTGAAGTACAATTTGACCGATTGGGGATTGTTTAAAATTATGCTATAATTAATGTTGAACATACATAAAGGGGAAACTATATGGATTTTTACAAACGTATCGGGATCGTATGCAGCCGTATTCCGCAGGGGAAAGTGGCTACATATGGTCAGATCGCACTGCTTTGCGGAAAAACGAAGAACTCCAGACGGCTGGAAAGTGGATTTAAAGAAATATCAGTGGAAGAATACGTTGGAAGAGGCGGAAGAATTGGAACGATTATTTATTGAAAATTAAGGAAATTGCAAGGATTAAATCATATGTTTCCCACTTCTGCTCTTTAAAAAGAATATATTTTGTGTTATAATATCACCAAAATAGGCGAAGTGCGCCCATTTGGTGGGCGTGATAATATTTACGCAGAGAAAAGGAGAGCATATGAAAGGTATTATTCTTGCAGGCGGCAGCGGCACACGTCTCTACCCGTTAACAAAGGTAACTTCCAAACAGCTTTTACCGATTTACGATAAACCAATGATCTATTATCCGCTTTCTGTTTTAATGAATGCGGGTATCCGTGAGATCCTCATTATTTCTACACCGGATGATACTCCGCGTTTCCAGGCGCTTCTGGGTGATGGTCATCAGTTCGGTATTGAACTGTCCTACGCGATCCAGCCGAGCCCGGACGGACTGGCTCAGGCATTCATCATCGGAGAAGAGTTCATCGGCGATGACAGAGTAGCGATGGTTCTGGGTGATAACATTTTCCATGGCCAGGGGTTAAAGAAACGTCTCCGTGCAGCAGCAGCGAAAGAGCAGGGAGCGACTGTATTCGGTTACTATGTAGATGATCCGGAACGTTTCGGTATTGTTGAGTTCGATAAAGACGGTAAGGCGATCTCCATCGAAGAGAAGCCGGCGAAACCGAAATCCAACTACTGTGTAACAGGTCTGTACTTCTATGACAACCGTGTTGTGGAGTACGCAAAGAACCTGAAACCGTCTGCCCGCGGCGAGCTTGAGATCACAGACCTCAACCGTATCTACCTGGAGCAGGGTGAGCTGGATGTCACTCTTATGGGTCAGGGATTCACATGGCTTGACACAGGAACACACGAGTCCTTAGTAGAGGCTTCCAACTTTGTAAAGACCATCGAGACACACCAGCACAGAAAGATTGCATGTCTGGAAGAGATCGCGTATTTAAATGGCTGGATCTCCAAAGACGAGATCATGGCTGCATACGAGATCTACAAGAAGAACCAGTACGGCCAGTATCTGAAAGATGTTGTGGATGGCAAGTATATCGACAAACTTCCGACATATGCGGATAGATAATAAATTTAAGGAGAACATGATACCATGAAAATTATCGTAACAGGCGGCGCCGGTTTCATCGGCGGTAACTTCGTTCATCATATGGTAAACAAATATCCGGATTATGAGATCATCAATCTGGACCTTTTAACATACGCAGGCAACTTAGAGACATTAAAGTCTGTAGAGGATAAGCCGAACTACAAATTTGTAAAGGGCGATATCGCTGACAGAAAGTTCATCTTCGAGCTTTTCGAGACAGAGAAACCGGACATGGTAGTAAACTTCGCGGCAGAGAGCCACGTAGACCGTTCCGTAGTGGATCCGGAGAGCTTTGTGCGTACAAACGTTATGGGTACAACAACCCTTCTCGATGCATGTAAGACATACGGTATCAAACGTTATCACCAGGTATCTACAGACGAAGTATACGGCGACCTTCCGTTAGACCGCCCGGATCTCTTCTTCACAGAGGAGACTCCGCTCCATACTTCCAGCCCGTATTCTTCTTCCAAGGCAGCAGCAGACCTGTTTGTAATGGCTTACCACAGAACATACAAACTTCCGGTAACCATTTCCCGCTGCTCCAATAACTATGGTCCGTACCATTTTCCGGAGAAGCTGATCCCGCTGATGATCAGCCGTGCTCTGGCTGATGAGTCTCTTCCGGTATACGGAACAGGCGAGAACGTGCGCGACTGGCTCCATGTGGCAGACCACTGCCAGGCCATCGACCTGATCATCCACAACGGTCGTGTGGGTGAGGTTTACAATATCGGCGGACACAACGAGCGTACAAACCTT
>JAZOVL010000280.1:0-3695 GCA_045658685.1 Pilosibacter sp. | reverse complement strand
GTCAGAAGAAAAAAACGAAAAGAATTATATTCAAAATGTCCTTGACAAAGATCTCTATTCACGATAGAATGTATCGGATAACAGCGAATAGGGAGGAAATGTAAGGATGTTTACACCGATGGGATTCAATACAACAGATTTCAATAAGTGCAAGATCAGTTCTTTCCTTTCTTTTATTTTTTCTTTTTTAAATATTGATTTATTATTTAATGGTATTTTTTATAAAAATATTATTCCCGGTATTTGTGGTATTGATTAATTTTTCCACATACCGGGTATTTTTTTGCAAAAAATACCGTAAAACATTGGGAAAGTGATATGAGGAGGATATGAAACATGGCAAAGCGTACAGATATTAAGAAGATTTTGATCATTGGTTCCGGCCCGATTGTGATCGGTCAGGCTGCTGAATTCGACTATGCAGGTACACAGGCGTGCCTTGCATTGAAAGAAGAGGGGTACGAAGTTGTTCTTTGCAACTCCAATCCGGCTACAATTATGACTGACACAGTAATCGCTGATAAGGTATATATGGAACCGCTGACACTGGAATATATCGCAAAGATTATCCGTTACGAGAGACCAGATGCAATCGTTCCGGGTATTGGCGGCCAGACAGGTCTGAATCTGGCAATGCAGCTTGAGAAGAAAGGCATTCTTCGTGAGTGCCGCGTAGAGCTTCTCGGCACATCCAGTGCTTCCATCGAGCGCGCAGAGGATAGAGAACTGTTTAAAGAGCTCTGCCAGTCCATCGGTGAGCCGGTTATCCCGTCTGAGATTACATATTCTATCGATGAGGCAAAAGAAGCGGCTAAACGCATCGGTTACCCAGTTGTTCTTCGTCCGGCGTTCACACTTGGTGGTACAGGCGGCGGCTTTGCATACAGTGAGGAAGAACTTGTTGAGCTTGGCCTTAATGCATTCAAGCTGTCTCCGGTACACCAGGTTCTCGTAGAGAAATCCGTAAAGGGATACAAAGAGATCGAGTTCGAAGTTATGCGTGACTCCAATGACCATGCAATCACAATCTGCGGCATGGAGAATATTGATCCGGTTGGCGTACACACAGGTGACTCTCTGGTAGTGGCTCCGATCATGACATTATCCAAAGAAGACGAGAAGATGCTCAACGACTCAGCCATCAAACTGATCCGTGAACTTAAGATTGAGGGTGGATGTAATGTACAGTTCGCGTTAAATCCGAACACATCCGAGTACTACCTGATCGAGGTTAACCCGCGAGTTTCCAGATCTTCCGCACTTGCTTCCAAGGCATCCGGTTATCCGATTGCCCGTGTAACAGCGAAGATCGCAGTTGGTATGAGTCTGGAAGAGATTGCGATTGCCAATACAAATGCAGCATTCGAACCGAGCCTCGACTATGCGATTGCGAAATTACCGAGATTCCCGTTTGATAAATTTGCTTCCGCAGCAAATACTCTTGGTACACAGATGAAGGCAACCGGTGAAATCATGGGCATCGGTTCCACTCTTGAGGAGTGTCTCCTCAAAGGTGTTCGTTCCCTTGAAATCGGTGTTTGCCACTTCCATATGGCGAAGTTTGACAGCAAATCTACAGAAGAGATCAAAGAATACATCCATACATTCCAGGATGACAACATCTTCGCAGTGGCTGAGCTTCTCCGCAGAGGTGTGAGTGTTGCTGAACTTCATGAGATCACAAAGATCACAGCATTCTTCCTTGAGGCAATCGAGAGAATCGTGAAGATGGAAGAAGTGGTAAAAGCAAACCCGGGCAGCATTGAAATATTAAAGAACGCTAAGGTTATGGGCTTCGGTGACAAATTCATTTCCCAGCTCTGGGGTTGGAAAGAAGTGGATGTATACAATCTTCGTAAAGAGAACGCAATGTTCCCGGCATACCGCATGGTAGATACATGTCACACAGGCGCATACATCCCGTACTTCTACTCCTCTTACACAGGCGAGAATACTTCCAGACTGACAGATAAAAAGAAGATCATTGTTCTGGGTGCAGGTCCGATCCGTATCGGTCAGGGTGTAGAGTTCGACTACTCCACGGTACATGCAGTAATGACAATCAAGAAGGCAGGTTACGAGGCGATCATCATTAATAACAACCCGGAGACAGTTTCCACAGACTACACAACAGCTGACAAACTGTACTTCGAGCCGTTAACAACCGAAGATGTTATGAACATCATCGAGTTCGAGAAACCGGACGGCGTTATCGCATCCCTCGGCGGACAGACAGCGATCAACCTGGCTCAGCCGCTTGCTGATCGTGGCGTTAAGATCATCGGAACAGACTGTGAGGCGATCGACAGAGCAGAGGACAGAAATGCATTCGAGAACCTTCTGAATGAATTAGACATTCCGCGTGCAAAAGGCCGTGCGGTGACAAAGATTGAAGACGGTGTGGCAGCTGCAGCAGAGATCGGTTATCCGGTACTGGTTCGTCCGTCCTTCGTACTTGGCGGCCGCGCAATGCAGATCGTTGCAAATGAGGATCAGCTTCGCAACTACTTAAGAACAGCAGTAGAAATCGACGAAGATAAGCCGGTTCTTGTTGACAAATATATTGAAGGACGTGAGGTTGAGATCGATGCAATCTGTGATGGTCACAACGTATTCGTTCCGGGTATCATGGAATTAGTAGAGCGTACAGGTGTCCATTCTGGTGACTCCGTATCTGTTTACCCGACATTCTCTATCTCCAACAAGGTAAAGGGAATCATCCTTCAGTACGCAAAGAAACTGGGTCTTGGCATTGGTATCGTTGGTCTGTTCAACATCCAGTTCATCGTAGACAAAGACGATAACGTATACATCATTGAAGTAAATCCGCGTTCCTCCAGAACAGTACCATTCCTTTCCAAAGCAACAGGCTACTCTCTGGCAGATATCGCGACAGAAGTGATCCTTGGCAAGACTCTCAAGGAGCAGGGTATCTTCGATATTTATCCGGAAGAGAAGGACCGCTGGTATGTAAAAGCTCCGGTATTCTCTTTCAATAAGATCCGTGGCCTCGATGCATACCTGTCTCCGGAAATGAAGTCCACAGGTGAAGCGATCGGTTACGACCGTACATTAAACCGTGCGCTTTACAAGGCTCTGCAGGCAGCAGGCATGCGTCTTCAGAATTATGGTACAATATTGGCAACAATCGCAGATAAAGATAAAGAAGAGGCACTTCCGTTAATCCGTCGTTTCTACCAGCTTGGTTTCAATATTGAGGCGACACACGGTACTGCAAAATTCTTAAAAGAACACGGAATCCGTACACACGTATATCAAAAGCTCAGTGATGGAAGTGATGAGATTCCGAATGCACTTCGCCAGGGTCACATTTCCTATGTGATCAATACAAAAGATGCAGGTTCCAATGGTGTAGATGGTGCTGAAATCAGAAAAATCGCAACAGAGCACAACGTGGCACTGTTTACATCTCTCGATACAGTAAGAGTACTTCTCGATGTACTTGAGGAGACAACACTTACAATTTCTACAATTGATGCGTAATTGAATACGAAAGAAAAATGGCCGGGGCTGTGATTGCAGCTCCGGTTTTTTTTGTTGATTCAGATCGAAGCAGCAAAGCAGGTTTATGCTGGACAGGAAGAGGGAACAGAGGTTGAAATTTTAAATAAGAATCTTCAAATACCATCAAAATGATGGTAAATCCACTTTACAAACCATCATTTTGATGGTTT
>JAZOVL010000279.1:0-4559 GCA_045658685.1 Pilosibacter sp. | reverse complement strand
GTTGGATATTACGGACTGAAAGTTCATGAAGCAGCACTGGCCCGTGGTGTAAAACTTACAGGTGCAACGGTACATTTTGTAGATGAGGGAATGGATTCCGGTCCGATTATTTTACAGAAGGCGGTTGAGGTATTACCAGGCGATACACCGGAAGTACTGCAGAGACGTGTTATGGAGCAGGCGGAATGGATCTTACTTCCGCAGGCTATTGATATGATCGCGAACGGTAAAATTTAATGAAAATATTTTTGCAGACCGGTGAGATTCCGGTCTGCTTTTGATGGAGGAAAACCATGAAAGTATTAATCGTAGGAAGCGGCGGAAGAGAGCATGCGATCGCATGGAAAGTTGCCCAGAGTGAAAAAGTAGAAAAAATTTATTGTGCACCAGGTAATGCAGGTATTTCCCAGGTGGCAGAGTGTGTTTCTATTGGGGCGATGGAGTTTGATAAATTAGTTGCATTTGCAAAAGAAAAAGAAATTGATCTGACGATCATCGGCATGGACGATCCTCTCGTTGGAGGTGTTGTAGACGCCTTTGAAGCAGAAGGTCTTCGTGTATTCGGACCGAGAAAAAATGCAGCGATTCTGGAAGGTTCCAAAGCGTTCTCCAAAGATTTGATGAAGAAATACAACATTCCGACAGCGGCATATGAGAATTTTACAGATATGGAGAAGGCTCTCGCATATTTACAGACAGCAAAGATGCCGATCGTTGTAAAGGCATCCGGCCTTGCTCTTGGTAAAGGTGTTATCATCTGCCAGACGAAAGAAGAAGCAGAAGATGCAGTTAAAGAGATGATGGCCGATGGCAAATTTGGTGCTGCAGGCAGCGAGATCGTTATCGAAGAATTTATGACAGGCCGTGAGGTTTCTGTACTTTCTTTCGTAGACGGAAATACGATCAAGATCATGAGCTCCGCACAGGACCATAAACGTGCGAAAGACGGTGACCAGGGTCTTAACACAGGAGGCATGGGTAACTTCTCTCCGAGTCCGTTCTATACAGAAGAAGTTGATGAATTCTGCCAGAAGTACATTTATCAGGCAACTGTTGATGCGATGAAGGCAGAGGGAAGACCGTTCAAAGGTATTATCTTCTTCGGTCTTATGTTGACACCGGACGGACCGAAGGTATTAGAGTACAATGCCAGATTCGGCGATCCGGAAGCGCAGGTAGTACTTCCGAGACTGGAAAATGATATCGTAGACGTATTTGAAGCTTGTATCGATGGCAAGCTCGATGAGGTTGATCTGAAATTCGACAATAATCGTGCAACAGTTTGTGTTATCCTTGCTTCTGACGGTTATCCGCTTGCATACGAGAAAGGTTTTGTGATCGAAGGCCTTGAGAAGTTCGAAAATAACGAAGGCTACTACGTATTCCACTCCGGCACGAAATTCAATGAGAACGGTCAGTTTATTACAAACGGCGGACGTGTTCTCGGAGTGACGGCAAATGGTGCGACACTGAAGGAAGCCAGAGCCAATGCATATAAGGCAACGGAGTGGGTACAGTTTGCAAACAAGTACATGAGAACCGATATAGGTAAGGCAATCGACGAAGCTTAAGAAAATAAGATTTTTGACTTTGTTTCTACGATTTTTTGGTAGAAACTGTAAAGAAAAGTTTAATTTCTCATATAGGTCTTTACAGAACTATTTTTTTTTATTAGAATAGTAAGGAATGATATCATAGGATTTTGTCGTTACGACGACGAGGAAGAGAAAATCCCGAAAGGAGAACTATTAATTATGAAGTGTCTTATTATTGACAAAGTTTACGCAGGCATTGCTGAGGAACTCGGCAAGTACATGGAGGTGAAAACAGCTGACAACCTTCCGTCCACAAAAGCACAGGTTATCGCTGATATCGCAGATGCAGATGTTTTAATCATGCGTGTTGACCCGAAGATTGATCAGGAAATCATCGATGCAGCTAAAAACTTAAAAGTTATCGGCGTTTGCTCCGTTGGTCTTAACCACGTTGATATGGATTATGTAAAATCCAAAGGCATCCAGATTTTCAATGCTCCGGGTTTAAATGCAAATGCAGTAGCAGAGCTTACAATCTCCAAGATGCTTGACATCTCCCGTGACACATTTACAGCGAACTATGATGTAAAAGTGAAACACGAGTGGGATAAATATAAATTCGTAGGTCGCGAGTTAAGAGGCAAGACTCTTGGCGTTATGGGCTTCGGTCGTATCGGTCAGCGTGTAGGTGAAATTGCACGTGCGTTTGGTATGACAATTGTTGCCTACGATCCGTACCTTCCGGCACACGTATTTGGTGAGCAGAAAGCTACAAGCGTTACAATTCCGGAACTCCTTAAAGTTTCTGATTTCGTATCCATTCACCTTCCGTTAACACCGGAGACAAAGGACCTCTTCAACAAAGAGTCCCTTGCTGGTATGAAGAATGATGCAGTAGTTCTTAATATGAGCCGTGGCGGTATCGTTAATGAGAAAGATATGTACGAGGCACTTGTTGCTGGTACAATCGGTGGCTACGCTACAGACGTTATGGAGAATGAGCTTGCAGGCGATGGCCTTACAGGTGATGACACATTCGCCAGCCCGTTATTTGAGTGTGACAACTTCATTGTTTCTCCGCACATCGGTGCACAGACAGTAGATGCTTCCAGAGATATCGGTATCTACATTACAGGCAAAGTAAAAGAAGTTCTTGGTCTTAACTAATTATTAATTGTACATAGTTGGCGGTTCCGGATTTTTCGGAGCCGCCTTGCTTTTTTGAGGAAAAGAAGTATAATAAAAGTAGTGCTATGCGTCATGCGTCGGGAGGCCGCAGGCATAGAAACGAAAGAGGAAGAGGACAAATAGAGGGGAGAAAACAATGAGCTTAAACGAAATTTGTGGAAAACGCCAGTTGGAATTCATGAAGCAGTTCACATACATCCGTGAAGCAGGTACAGGCGGGGAATTAAAAGCTGCTCTTGCGATACAGGAAGAATTAAAAAGTTTTGGCGTAGAGAGTCGTCAGGAAGAGTTTGAATTTGATACCTGGAACATTCTGGAAGCGGAATTTACGGTGACTGAGCCATTTGAGAAGACATACAAAGTTGCAGGTTACGGACGTTGTGGCAGTACACCGGGAGAGGGTATCGAGGCCCCGTTCCTGTATGCAGAAAACGGCGATGACATCAATCTTTCCTTTGCAAACGGTAAGATTGTAATGGTCAATAATCCGATGAATGGAGATATGTATAAGAAGCTTGTGAAAGCCGGTGCTGTTGCATTTGTTACATTGACAGGTACTCCAATTGATGAGGGGGATGATACATTACTGTATACACGTGCAGTTCCGAAGATGGAAGAGACACCGATACAGGGCGTTGTGTTACATCATAAAGATGCAATGGAGATTGTAGATGGCGGTGCTTCCCGCGCTCGCCTTACATTGAAGTCTGAACTCAGAAAAGCGACATCTCGTAACGTGATCGCACGAATCGAAGGCACAGAGGTTCCGGAAGAGATTCTCACTCTGACGGCACATTTTGATACCGTTCCACAGGGACCGGGCGCATATGACAATATGGCGGCATGTGCGATCATCATGGAACTATGTCGTTATTTTAAGGTGCACAATCCGCGCAGAACCATGGAGTTTGTATGGTTCGGTGCAGAAGAGAAGGGACTCCTCGGAAGCCGTAACTATGTGGAGGTACATAAGGAAGAACTGAAGAACCATCAGTTTAACATGAATGTGGATCTGGCAGGTCAGCTGGTTGGTGGTACAGTGATCGGTGTGACCGGTGATCCTGCAATTTGCCATATGATCGAGTATATGGCACATGAGATCGGCATTGGTATGGTGACAAGAAATGCGATCTGGGGCAGTGATTCCAATACATTTGCATGGAGCGGAGTGCCGGCGATGACATTAAATCGTGACGGTTTCGGTATGCACACACGCCATGATATCGTAGACTACATTTCACCGTGGTCTTTAGAGCGCAGTGCCAAACTTCTTGGAAAGATTGCAGAAAGCCTTGGAAATATCGCAGTGATGCCATTCCCAAGAGCAATTCCGGATCAGTTTATGAAAGAACTGGATAAATATTTCAATAGATAAGAAAAATGAGCAGGTACCCTGTAGAGAGTATCTGCTCGTTTTTTATTGTAATATTTATTTGGAGATGTCCAAGATCCAATTAGCGAGGTCTGAAATAACTTCTTCGCCAATGTGTTGTTCGATGTTATACTCCTTCATAATCTTAGAGATGCATCCGTAGATGGATGGGACAAACGCGTGATTCAGATTCTCATATAATCGGAATGTTACATATGATTCGAATCAATACGAGGATCTTTTCTCAAAAGCTCTGCAGCGAGTATTGCATCATCGATGGTTTCTTCTTTTACCGTAATGACGGTGTTTTTATTCATCACCATTTTCCGCCCATGTGCAAACGAGCGTTTATCATAGCGAATGGATGCAATTCCGTGGTTTGCAAGTCCAACGGCCAAATCTTTAAAAGGAGTTAACTTTCCGACTTTTTCATCCATATTACTAGAACCGGAACCATGTACAAA
>JAZOVL010000278.1:0-3424 GCA_045658685.1 Pilosibacter sp. | reverse complement strand
TTGGTATCGGGACTGTATATAGACTGGCAAGACAATTTGCAGTTGTTTTTGTCCGGATTGTTTCTTTGTTTTGGCGTAAGTTTGTTTTTCATTGTACAAGGGTGTTTCAGAAATCAGAAGAAAAAAATGACATTGCCATTTTTACTTTTTTTACTTCCTGGTGGAATCGAAATGATGCTGGGTTCGGTGCATTTTTTACAGTAGAAGCGACATTGGTTCTGGGAGTCGTGTTCATGTCACTTGCGTTATTGATCCAATACGCATACACCGAACATGATAAGATCACTGGGACGATGATTTTAGAGGAGACGTTGATCCGTGCACGGAGAGATTATGAGGAAGAATATTCGGATAAATACTTTGAAAATATGGGGGGAAAACTGGGAAATCCACGATTGTGGTTAGGGGAATACGAAATCCAGATAGCAACGAACCGAAACGAAATAGAAGGGAAAGCGTCTGCTGGAGAATGGACCAAAGAAATCGAGATGGGTTTATTTCGACCGAGCACATTTTTACGACAGAAAGACAGTCTTCAAGGACGAATGAAAGACGGAGATGAGAACGATGATAGAGAATATCGAGTACAGGCGGGAGATGAACAGGAATTATATGGTGATTTGTTCGGAAACGGGGTGGAATGATACCTATACGATTCGAATGATCAGTGGAAACAAAATTCCGGGGCTTCTAAGATTTCACGAAAAATGGCTGGATGGAACGTCCAGGTTTTATTACGACATTACATCCAGGCAACCATTAAATCGTCTGACAGAATATAAGAAGATGACAGGAACGGAACTTCACACATTAATTTCTGATCTGATCTTAGTTCTGAGACAAATGGAGCGATATTTGCTGGATGAACGGAGAATCTGCCTGAGACCGGAATATATCTATATAGAACCTGAAACGTATCATGGAAGTTTTTGTTTGATTCCGGGATATTGGTCGGATTTTGCAAAGGAGTTTCTGGAATTTGCACAGTACATTCTTGACCATGTGGACCATAGTGATGGAGGAGCAGTTGTACTGGCTCTTTCTGTGTTTCGTGAGAGTCGAAAAGAGAATTTCGGAGTGGATGATATTGAACGATGTCTTGGGAAGAAACAAAAAACTGAAGAAATAGTGGAAGTTCCGAAGCAAAAATATGAAATAGTTCCCAAAGAAGAACAAAAGGATGAGAGAGAAAAGTGCAACATTCCTTGTATTGCATTAATAATCGGAATGATCGTCCTGCCTTTATGTGGAATATTCTTATTTGGCACTCATGTTCTGCTGCGTTGGAAATGGATGATTTTTATATTTGAGATGTTGCTTGCGACAGCAGGAATCGTTATTTACTATTTTTCAAAAAGCGAAGCATGTGATGAAAAGGGATTGGAAATATCAGATGAGTTTGAACTTGGAGATCCTATCTGGGATCTTAGTGAGGAAATAGAAAAGGAGATGGATACGCAAACGGAAAATCATTTGGAGCCAGAATCGGAAGATGATATGGAGACCGTATTGCTAATATCAAAAACAGAGTTAATACAAAAGAGAAGGCTGATCTCCCTATCGGACAGTACGGAAATATCAGTTGACTATTTTCCTTTTTTAATAGGAAAGAACAAGGGGCTGGTGGATGCTTATCTTAATGAACCGGGAGTCAGCCGCTTACATGCCAAATTAGAGCGAGAGGGGACAGATTATTTTATTACAGATTTAAATTCCACAAACGGAACCAAAATAAATGGTTCGCTTTTGGGAGCAAATGAAAAGAAGCAAATTCGGATGGGTGATGAGCTGGATTTTGCAGGAATTCTGTTCCGATTTCAGTAGTTAGAAAAGGGGTGTTTTCGGAAAACTTATGTAATTTGCAGAAAATTTACATTGCGGTTTACCGTAAATTATGGTATGATTTCATCAGATGTTTAAAGGAGTTTTTTGCGATGGGATATGATCTTAGGAAGAAAAGTTATATTAACGGAATCCTGATATCATTGAACGTAATAACCTTTTTGTATCTGGAAATTGCAGGATCATCACAGGATGTACGTTTCATGGCAGAGTCAGGAGCGGTGTTTGCACCGGCGGTAATTTATGAGAAAGAATATTATCGTTTATTGACAGCCATGTTCATGCATTTTGGAATTGACCATATCATAAACAATATGATTGTTTTGTTTGCACTGGGAGATAATCTGGAGCGAGCGCTTGGACATGTGAAATATCTGATTTTTTATCTGGCCTGTGGTGTCGGATCGAATCTGATCTCTTTGTTAATAGGCGGACCGGATTCTATGATTGTCTCAGCCGGAGCTTCCGGAGCTGTTTTTGGTGTGGTTGGTGGCCTTTTAACTGCAGTTTTAAAGAATAAAGGAAGACTGGAAGATTTGAATATCAGGCAACTGGCGATCATGGCTGCATTGTCGCTGTATCTGGGATTTACGGAAAGTGGCGTTGATAATGTGGCTCATATCGCAGGGTTAGCAATGGGTATTTTATTTGGAATGATATTATATCGTAAACCGAAAAAAGATGTAGATAGAAGGGAGAATTACTATGAAGGATTCTAATTGTATTTTCTGTAAAATTGCTAATGGAGAGATTCCGTCCTCTACTGTATATGAGGATCAGGATTTTCGCGTGATTCTGGATCTCGGTCCGGCTGCTAAGGGTCATGCATTGATTCTTCCGAAAGAACATTTTAAAGATGTTTGTGAGTTAGATGAAGCAATTGCTGCAAAAGTACTTCCTCTGGGAGCAAAAATTGGTGCAGCTATGAAGGAAGCACTCGGATGTGCGGGATTTAATTTGGTTCAGAATAATGGCGCAGCAGCAGGACAGACAGTGTTCCACTTCCATATGCACGTGATCCCGCGCTATGAGAATGGTCCGGAGATGGTAACATGGACACCGGGCAAAGAAGATCCGGAAGTTCTTGCACAGACAGCGGAAAAGATTAAAAACGCATTATAATACATTTATTTTACCAGGGAGAAACTATGCCGCAGAAAGATGATAAACTGCTGCAGGACCTGATCAAACAATATACGAGGTTGTTTTTAAAACTGGCCATTAAACACGGAGCACCCTATGATGATGCAGAAGATATCGTAATGGATGCCTTTTGGTGCTTTTACGATTCAGAGCATTATGGAAAGTTAAGTGAAAGTGCGACAAGAATTATGATGGCACGTATAGTTAAGAATAAATGTATAGATCGATATAGAAAGTATAAAACGGAAGAAGAGTTAAAGATATGGGATGATATTGGTGATGTCTTTGGAGTTCAGGCGCCCAACAAGTATGATCCTGAGAGGCAAGTGATAGCGGAGGACAATTACCGAAGGATTCGCAGCGTGATTGAAAATCTAAAGCTCACATGGCGTGATGTTGCGGTCATGTATTTCCTGGAAGAACGAACGTATGCAGAAAT
>JAZOVL010000277.1:0-9355 GCA_045658685.1 Pilosibacter sp. | reverse complement strand
CCTCTTAGGTGCGGCTGCTCAGTTCGGTATCTACGCTGCTTACTTTATGGCTATTTTCATGGGCTTCAACGACAAGGCTGCTGCAGCTATCTCCATCATCGGTGGTGCTGACGGCCCGACATCCATCTTCCTTGCTGGTAAACTTGGCCAGACAGAGTTCATGGGTCCGATCGCCGTTGCTGCTTACTCTTACATGGCTCTTGTTCCGGTTATCCAGCCGCCGATCATGAAACTCTTCACAACAGAAGCAGAGAGAAAGATCAAAATGGAACAGCTTCGTCCTGTATCCAAACTTGAGAAGATCTTATTCCCGATCATCGTTACGATCATCGTATGTATGATTCTTCCGACAACAGCTCCGCTTGTTGGTATGCTCATGGTTGGTAACCTGTTCCGTGAGTGTGGTGTTGTAAAACAGCTCCAGGAGACAGCTTCCAACGCTCTTATGTACATCGTAGTTATCGTACTCGGTCTTTCCGTAGGTGCGACAACAAGTGCTGAGGCGTTCTTAAAGGTGACAACACTTAAGATCGTTGCTCTTGGTCTTATTGCTTTCTGTTTCGGTACAGCTGCAGGTGTTCTTTTTGGTAAGATCATGTGCAAGATGACTGGCGGAAAAGTTAACCCGCTTATCGGTTCTGCCGGTGTATCTGCAGTTCCGATGGCAGCTCGTGTATCCCAGAAGGTTGGTTCTGAGGCAGACCCGACAAACTTCCTTCTCATGCACGCTATGGGTCCGAACGTAGCTGGTGTTATCGGTACAGCCGTTGCTGCCGGTACATTCATGGCGATCTTTGGTATCTCATAAGACTTTGATTTGATTTAATCTAGGAGGAATATAAAATGGCAGAGATGCAGAAAAAGCCGGTTAAGATTGTTGAAACAGTCCTTCGTGACGCTCACCAGTCCTTACTTGCTACTAGAATGTCTACAGACCAGATGCTCCCGATCATCGAGAAGATGGATAAAGTTGGCTACCACGCAGTAGAGTGCTGGGGCGGTGCTACTTTCGATGCTTCCCTTCGTTTCTTAAAGGAAGATCCGTGGGAGAGACTTAGAAAATTAAGAGATGGTTTCAAGAATACAAAGTTACAGATGTTATTCCGTGGCCAGAACATTCTTGGTTACAACCACTACTCTGATGATGTTGTAGAGTACTTCGTACAGAAGTCTCTTGCAAATGGTATCGATATTATCCGTATCTTCGACTGCTTAAACGACTTAAGAAACCTTAAGACAGCAGTTGACGCTACAAACAAAGAAGGCGGTCACGTACAGGTAGCATTATCCTACACACTTGGTGATGCATATACACTTGACTACTGGAAGAACATTGCTCGTGAACTCGAGGAAATGGGCTGCCACTCCATCTGTATCAAAGATATGGCTGGTCTTCTTACACCGTATAAGGCTGATGAACTTGTTAAAGCTCTTAAGGAAGGTACAAAACTTCCGATCGACCTTCATACACACTACACATCCGGTGTTGCTTCCATGACTTACTTAAAGGCTGTTGAAGCAGGCTGTGAGATCATCGACTGTGCGATGTCTCCGTTAGCTCTTGGTACATCCCAGCCGGCTACAGAGGTTATGGCAGAAACATTCCGTGGAACAATCTACGATCCGGGCTTCGATCAGAACCTTCTTGCTGAGATCGCTGATTACTTTACACCACTTCGTGAGGAAGCTCTTAAGAGCGGTCTTCTTGATCCGAAGGTTATGGGTGTTAACATCAAGACTCTTCAGTATCAGGTACCGGGTGGTATGCTTTCCAACCTTGTTAGCCAGTTAAAAGAAGCTGGTAAGTCCGATAAGTACCGTGAAGTACTTGAGGAGATCCCGAGAGTAAGAAAAGACTTTGGTGAGCCGCCGCTTGTAACTCCGTCCTCTCAGATCGTTGGTACACAGGCTGTATTAAACGTTCTCGCTGGCGAGCGTTACAAAATGGTTACAAAAGAGTCCAAGAAGATCATGATGGGTGAGTTCGGTCAGACAGTTAAACCGTTCAACAAAGAAGTTCAGAAGAAGATCATCGGTAACGAAACACCGATCACATGCCGTCCGGCAGATCTTCTTGAGCCGCAGCTTCCGAAATTTGAGAAAGAAGTTGCTCAGTGGAAACAGCAGGATGAGGATGTATTATCCTACGCTCTGTTCCCGGCAGTAGCAAAAGAGTTCTTCGAACTGCGTGAGGCTAAACAGACAAAAGTTGATCAGACTAAGGCTGACAAAGAGAATAAAGTTTACCCGGTATAATTTACGCGAGTAATGAGACGAGTAAATAATTAGTCATTTAAATCCGCTCATGTGGGAAACCACATGGGCGGATTTTTGCTTGCAACAATACTCAGAAACAGATATAATATCAGAAGTGGCAATTTGCCAAAGTGAAGTGTTATTGGAGGGAATTACTATGGCTATGACAAAAGATAATGTAGAGATGATTCACGGTTATCTGGAGGCGGTTACCGATATTCATTTAGAAGAACTGATCAAAATTGCATCTCAGCCAAGTGTGAGTGCACAGAATGTAGGTGTGGAAGAGTGTTGTGCTATGCTGGTGGAGATGTTTACAAATATTGGTATGAAGGCTCAGATTCTGGAGTCTCCGACAAAACCGGCGGTTTTTGCTGAATTAAAATCCAAGCAGGAAGGTGTTCCGACTGTTCTGTTCTACGGACATTACGATGTTCAGCCAGCGGAACCGCTGGAGTTGTGGAATACGCCTCCATTTAAACCAACTGTAATCGGAGATAAATTATATGGTCGAGGTGTGGCGGACAATAAGGGACAGTTCATGGCTCATGTAATGGCAATCCAGTCATATATGGAAGTTCTTGGTGATGTTCCGGTCAATGTAAAGTTTATTCTGGACGGCGAAGAGGAAAGTGGAAGTCCGAGCCTTCCGTGGATTGCAGAGCACAACCGTGAGCTTTTACAGGCAGATATTATGTATGTTTCTGATGGAAGTATGTACAGTGATACAATTCCGCAGATTACATACGGTAATCGTGGTGTTCTTTCCTTTGACATCGATATTACAACAGCAGATACAGACAATCACTCCGGAAATAAAGGTGGTGTCATTGAGAATGCGGCATGGAAGATGGTAAAACTGCTTTCTACAATGGTTGACGAAGACGGACACGCCGCCATAGAAGGATTTTACGATACCATTACTCCTATTTCTCCAGCTCAGAAGAAGATGATGGAAGAATTAGAGTTTAATCCGGAAACGCTTTGTAAACTATACGGCGTAAAGAGACTGAAGCATGAGGATAAAATGGAGTTTTATCGTCATCTGATGTTTCTTCCGACTCTGACTATCAATGGCATCACAAGTGGTTATGGCGGAGATGGTTCCAAGACAATTATTCCATGTCATGCAAAGGCGAAGATAGATATTCGTCTGGTGCAGGGACAGAAAGGTCTCGATATTTACGAGAAAGTAAAACGCCATGTAGAAAAGATAGATCCGACAGCAGTTCTCAGTGAATATTCTGTTATGGAAGCATCTGTGACTGAGCCGTCTCTTCCTATTATTATGAAAGTAAGAGAAGCAATCAAAAAAGCCTACGATGTGGAGCCGGTCAACATGCCGTTGGCAGGAGGAAGTCTTCCGAACTATGTCTTTACGGATATTTTAAATATGCCAACGATTAGTGTTCCGTATGGCAATCCGGATGAAAATAACCATGCGCCGAATGAAAACTTTAAACTTTCCTGTTATTTCAGTGGAATTCACGCGACAGCGCAGGTTCTGTATGAATTGGGAACGCTTACAGTAGAGAAATAAGAATATGATAAAAGAGTGTCTTGAACGTTTTTGAGGCGCTCTTTTTTGTATGTATTAAGAAAATCTTACGAAAATGTGGTAAAACGAGGCAATTCTGTGAACTTTATCATGTATGGTTGACAGAAAAGGTGATTTGTCAGTATAATATCGTATGGTGTCATTTTTTGGAATAAATAAAATGACAGAGGAGAAAACAGATGAAAATACGCGGAAAACAGGTTCTGGCGGCTCTGATGAGTGCACTGATGGTGGTGCAGTTACCGGGGGTGTCAGGATTTTTAAAAAATAATCCCGGAATTGCATACGCAGATACATACCGACAGGCAACTGTCGAAGCAACCACATTGAATGTCAGAAGTGGTCCGGGAACCGGAAATGCGGTTGTAAAGAAATTGAGCCATGGTGCAGCCGTTACTGTGATTGGAGAAACTCGGGACAGTGCGGGAACTGTCTGGTACAAGATTCGCTTTACTTCCGGTACAGAGACAAAAGAGGGCTATGCGTCTTCTGAATTTATTAAATTCCCGACCAGTGTTTCTAAGGATACAAATTTTGAACAGTATCTGAAGCAGCAGGGCTTTCCGGAGAGTTACAAAGATTCGCTGAGAACACTTCATGCAGAGCATCCGACATGGATCTTTCAAGCACAAAATACTGGTTTGGATTGGAACGAAGTAATTGAAAATGAGGCAGCTGTTGGTGCGAACCTTGTCGGCAACTCCAGCATTTCCTCATGGAAATCTACAGAATATGGTGCATATGACTGGAATACCG
Source organism: Pilosibacter sp. (assembly GCA_045658685.1). Taxonomy (GTDB): domain Bacteria; phylum Bacillota; class Clostridia; order Lachnospirales; family Lachnospiraceae; genus Pilosibacter. The sequence continues at coordinate 4,785 of JAZOVL010000277.1, read as the reverse complement.
GTGTGTGGACTGGTTTTGATGGTGCTTCCTGGGTGGCGGCTTCTGAGGAAATCGTCTGCTACTACATGGATCCGAGAAACTTTTTGAACGATACTTATATTTTTCAGTTTCTGAATCATAACTACGACAGTGCCCATCAGACAAAAGAAGGTCTACAGAGCATGGTCACAGGAACTTTTTTGGAAAAATCAGTGGTATCAGGTGGTGTCAGTGAAACTCCGATCGATCAGTCAGCAGGTCCGGGAGCATTTTCTTCCGGCAGCGATAATCACTATGGTCCGGGAAATCCAAATGCACCGGATGCATCCAATAACAATACGAGCAGCAGTGGACCTGGCATGTCCGGTGGCCCGGGAGCAGGTTCCGTCAACCAGAACGTGGGCTCTGGTGGCCCGGGCAGTACACAGCAGACAACTCCGGCGGAAACAACAGCACCGTCATCCGGAACACAGTCAAGTGGCGTTCAGTTTGTAAGTCCATCCGGAAATTCTCAGAGTAACGTGAGCTTAGAGGGACCATCTGCAGTAATAAGTGCAAGAAAAACCAATGTGCTTGCAGTTCCGAATGTGGAATATGGTCCGGGCATGGACGCATCTTCGATTACAGGAGATAATACGGGAGCGTCCACAACATCTCCGATACCGGAAGGTCAGAGTTATGTCGATATTATCATGAAAGCAGCGGCACAGTCCGGTGTCAATCCTTATGTTCTCTGTGCCATGATCATTCAGGAACAGGGCAAAGGTACGTCTGGAAGTATTTCCGGTAATACAGCCGGATATAAAGGCTATTATAATTTCTTTAACGTAGGTGCATATCAGGCAGGTAACATGTCTGCTGTCACAAGAGGCTTATGGTATGCGTCCCAGAGCGGTTCCTATGGGCGTCCTTGGAATTCCATTGAGAAGTCGATTGTTGGTGGCTCTTTATATTATGGAGAGAACTACGTAAAACAGGGACAGGATACCTTTTACTTAAAGAAATTCAATGTACAGGGAAGTAATCTATATAAACATCAGTATATGACTAACATCGAGGGTGCAGCAGGAGAAGGTGCTAAACTTGCCCGTGCATATACCGATGCGATGAAGAATGAAACACTGGTATTTAAGATTCCGGTGTACAAAAATATGCCGGAGACGGCATGTGCAAAACCGACAGGAAATGGAAGTCCGAACAATAAGCTTTCCGGCCTTACTGTGACCGGTTATGCACTGACTCCGACATTCAATATGAACACAGAAAGCTATGATATTATTGTAAATCCGTCTGTAGAGCGAGTGGAAGTCAATGCATCCGTCCTTGACTCCAAGGCAACTGTTTCCGGAACAGGAAAGGTAGAACTGCAGAGTGGAAATAATACAATTTTTGTGGAAGTCAAAGCAGAAAATGGTACGGTACGTACATATAAATTAAATGTTGTGCGTCAGTCCAATGCACCGAGCGTGAATGTTGGACCTGGATATAGCACCTCCGGCTCTTCAAACGGACCTGGTGGTCCGGGAGCGGCGGGTACGACATCCGGAAGTGCAGGCGTTGGACCAGGTGCGCCTATAACTGTACCGGAAACAACAGCGCCGGCTGATACATCTGTTTCAGTGGTAAGACCAGAAGCTCCTGGAGGAAGTCAGGATGTTCAGATTGGAGTAGGACCGAGTGGTTCTTCCGGCAATATGACATCCAACGGAACACAGGCTCCGTCCGCGATCACGGGTGTGCAGACACAAGTTCCGGCGGAGACAACTGCTCCGCAGACCCAGGCCCCTGCTGAAACAACGGCGCCACAGACTCAGGTTCCGGCGGAAACAAAAGCACCGGAAACACAGGCTCCGGCTGTACAGGAGACGACCGCAGCCCAGACAACCAACCTGAAAAAGGGAGATTGTAATGGTGATGGTTCGGTGACGATTCTGGATCTGATGCTTATAAATAAGCAGGTTCTGGGACAGAATGTATTAAGTGGTGCAATGCTGAAAGTCGCAGATATGAATGGAGATGGGAAAGTTACATCCGCAGATGCAACAGCCATCCAGAAAGTAATCTTTGGCCAGTAAGCGTATTGGAACATAAGGAGATAATGAAATATGAATAGAAGATTAAAGAGACTGACAGCAATGTTCATGGTATTATTTCTGATCATTGCAGCAGTACCGATGCAGATGCTGACAGCGCATGCAGCGACCGGTAAGATTACATTCTCTGATCCGTCCGTGACAGTAGGCGAGCAGGTGTCTGTAAAGATGAAGATCGCATCCTCTGATGGTGCGGCTCTCGGTGCGTCCGATGTGCGTCTGCAGTATGATTCCGCGTCTCTGGAATTCGTAAGCGGAACCAGTGCAAATGGCGGTGCGGGCTCCATTCGCGTGATCGGTGCAATGGAATCTGAGAACCAGACAACATTTACCTTTACATTGAAGTTCAAAGCTTTAAAAGCAGGAACAACCAGTATTAAAGTGACATCTCAGGAAGTATACGATGCAAACTCTCAGGTGGTGACTATTGATCATGTGGGTAGTTCTGCGGTAAAAGTGAATGCTCCGGTAACATATTCAAAAGATGCCACATTATCCGGATTAACGATTTCCCCGGGCGAGCTGACACCGGCATTCAGTTCTGATGTGACTGAATATACGGCAATTGTAGGGGGGGATGTTGAGAAGCTGACAGTTAGTGCTCCGGCCAGTCACGATAAAGCAAATGTTTCTGTGAGTGGTAACGAGGGGCTTCAGCTTGGTGAGAATACGATCACATGTAAAGTAACAGCGGAAGATGGAGAGACAATAAAGACATATACCATTCTTGTGACAAAGACAGAAGAACTTCCAACAGAATCTGCAGGTGAGACATCTGTTCCGGTTACATCCGGCGGTTCTGCTGCGAATGTGGAAGATGGTAACTGGCAGGTATCCCCATCCTTCGATGAGTCTTTATTACCGGAAGGTTTCTCTATGACAGAGTTCACATATGATGGACAGACCGTTCAGGCTGCAAAAGATGAGAAGGGCAGTATTCTCCTTTATATGACAAATGAAAGTGGAGAAGGAGATTTCTTCCTGTTTGATGCAAACTCCAATATTCTTGCACCATATGTAACAGTTCGTATGGCTGAGAAACAGATCATAGTACTTCCGCCGGAGCAGATTCCGGATGAAGTGGCACTTCCGGAAGGATTTGCTGAATGTACGATTGATATCGGTAATCATACAGTACATGGATGGATCTGGAACTCCAAGACAGAGGAAGCTCCGGAGTATTGTGTGGTGTACGGACAGAACGAGGAGGGAGAGCGCAACTTCTATCGTTATGACCAGAAAGAAATGACTATGCAGAGATACTTCCGTGATCCGGATGCAGCAGATTTAAGAACAAAATATACAGAGCTTGCTGAAACATACAAAGAGCTTCTTGCTGAGTACAAAACACGTGGCTGGATCATTGCAGTTCTGGCTGGCGTATCAGTACTTCTTGCTGTATTGCTTGTGATGGCTCTGGTGATAAGAAAACCGAAGAAAGCAGCGGTTGAAGAGAAGGAAGTAAAGGAATTCATTCCAACAGAACGCAGAAAAGCGGAAAAAGCAGAGAAAACGGAAACGTCAGAAGTTCCGGTTGTAGAAGCAGAAGACGATATTGAAGAGTTAGAGATTGAAGTAGAGGAAGATGATTTCGAGTTCATTGATCTTGATCTGTAATTAAAAAATAAGTACATGATATAAGGCATCGGCCAAAACGGGATAACCGCAATGGTCGATGCCTTTTTGTGATTTACGAAGAAAGTTATAATCCGAGACCGTCAAAGGACTGTCTCAATGTCTCGCAGGAGTGGTCAAATTTTTTCTGTTCCTCATCGGTCAGACTGAGCTGCAGAATATTGCGAATGCCATTCTGGTTCAGGATACACGGTACACCAGCGTATACATCATGTTGTTTGTAGTCGCCATCCAGATAAGCAGATACAGTCAAAATACTGTTTTCATTACCAAGAATGGCTTTGCAGATTCGAGTCAGTGCCATTCCGATTCCGTAGTAAGTTGCTTTTTTTGCGTCAATGATTGCATAGGCTGCATTTTTTACATCCTTGGAAATTCCCTCCAGCATATCCCTGGTAATATGACCATTAGATTCTTCGCAGATTTCTAAAATCGGTTTTGTAGCAAGGAATGCCTGGCTCCAGGGAACAAACTCAGAATCACCGTGTTCACCCATGACATAAGCGTGAATATTTCTCGGGTCAACATCCAGATATTCGCCAAGCAGATAGCGAAGTCTTGCAGTATCGAGAGCAGTACCACTTCCGATGACCCGTTCTTTCGGGAAGCCGGATAGTTTCTGGGTGATATGAGCCATAATATCAACCGGATTGGTTGCAATCAGAAAGACACCGGAAAATCCAGATTCAACGACCGGTTCTACAATGGATTTAAATACGGCAGTATTGCGTTTTAAAAGATCCAGACGTGTTTCTCCTGGTTTCTGGGCCACACCAGCGCAGATTGTAACAATATCTGCATCGTAACAGTCTTCGTAAGAACCTGCATAGATTTTCATGTTGCCCTGTGCAAAGGCAAGGCCGTGATTCAGGTCCATCGCTTCACCGGCTGCACGCTTTTGATCAATGTCAATCAAAACAAGTTCATCACAGATGGTTTGATTTAACAAACAGTATGCAAAGCTCATACCTACCATACCAGTTCCAATAAGGGCAATTTTTCTAACATCATTTCTTACTGTCATAGTCATGTACCTTCCTTAAAAAAAAGATTGTTAATTAAATATCAAACTTGATGA
>JAZOVL010000276.1:0-1976 GCA_045658685.1 Pilosibacter sp. | reverse complement strand
TTGCCGAAAATAAAAAGAAATATTGCTAAACAATAAAAAGGGGTGTCACACATTTGTGTACACCCGTGTGTTAGTTATAAGCACATCTCGTAAATCTTTTTCACGTCCTCTGCATACAGAGTCTTAAATCCTGCAATGCAGCCTTTTCTGCAGGCTTTCTGTGCCATAATGTCAAAGTCTTCCTCTTTGATGCCAACTTTTGTGAAAGTATCATCGAGACCGATCTTATTAAATAAGAAGTCGGCAGTTGCCTCAATCGCTTTTTCTGCAATTTCCATCGGCGGAAGGGAAGCATCGATACCGAATACATTCACGCCCAGTTTTACATAGCGGTCAACATTACTCTCATCGAGACAATATTTCATCCATCTTGGTGTGAGGATTGCCAGTCCCAGACCGTGCGTGATGTCATAGACAGCAGAGAGTTCATGCTCCATCGGATGGCAGCTCCATACACATGTCTGCACGGAGCGGATCAGACCACTGATGCCCCAGCTGGAAGCCCACATCAGATTTGCTCTCGCTTCATAGTTCTCCGGTTCTGCAATGGCGATCGGAGCATATTTGATCACAGTCTTCATAAGACCTTCCATGAGGGAATCCAACATAAACATACTTCCGACCGGATTAAAATAGATCTCGAAAATATGAGAAAGAATATCTGCGGAACCACATGCAGTCTGGTATTTGCTAACCGTATAAGTCACTTCCGGATTCAGGAAAGATGCCTTTGGGAACAGGTGCGGAGAAGAAGCAGCAAGCTTATCCTGAGTTTCCATATTGGAAATCACACCGCCTAAATTCATTTCTGAGCCGGTTGCCGCAAGAGTCAGGATCGTAACGATTGGAAGCGCCTTTTCAATTGCAGCCCCTTTCACAAAGAAATCCCACGGATCATGTTCCACACATGCACCGGCAGCGATAAACTTCGTCGCATCAATCGTAGAACCGCCTCCGATCGCAAGGAGAACATCAATACCATGCTCCTTACACATCTGGGAACCTTTGCGGACAGAATCAATACGCGGGTTCGGCTCGATACCGCTAAGCTCGAACACTTCCAGTCCGGCTTTCTGAATCTCCGCCATCGCTTTATCATAAAGGCCTGTCTTTTTAATCGAACCGCCTCCGTAAGTAATCAGTACACGTTTTCCGTATTTCGCCAACTCCTCGCCCAAGTAACCAAGCTGGTCTTTACCGAAATATACTTTTGTTGGAATGTTGTAGATGAAATCTTTCATGTTGCCCTCCTTCATCTGGCTGTGATTCTTAATAATTCCGTGTACTATTTTACCATAGAAAGAAAAGAAATGAATAGTATTTTTGTGTATATTTGGCTGTAGACTTACATATCTTGTAAAAAATGTTCAGGGGCGACCCATGAAGGAATATATAGAAGAGCGGGCGATTCAGATTGCCAATTACATCATAGACGAAAACGCGACAGTGAGGCAGACTGCAAAGCGGTTTGGGATAAGTAAAAGTACGGTGCACAAGGACGTGGCTGACAGATTGGTACATATCAATCCAGAGCTTGCAGCACAGGCACGGGTGGTGCTGGACATCAACAAGGCAGAGCGTCATATTCGAGGGGGACTGGCTACAAAAGAAAAGTACGAGCAGAGGTTGATCGCGTGCAGTCAAGACAAATAAATATGAGGTCTATTCAGAGGAGGAGAATTCTTTCTTTTCGAGCGTTGGACATCTGTTACTGGCGGTTTGCATCCGTATAAGTACAGAGCGTCAGGAGGCATTGTTTTTCAGTTCTGGATTATGTGGAGGAAGTTCTAGACTATGAATCGCAACAGCTTGCCGTAATTTTTTTACGGTAGCTTGAAACTCAACCAGCTTCCGCTCCGCTTCTTCCCGCTCTCTTTCCTCTTTCATGCACTTGCAAAGACACATTGGCGTTCTTTCCTGCCCGAAGACGGTCACCCTGCATTGCTTCGGTGTTCGGCACTTCCCACAATACAGAA
>JAZOVL010000275.1:0-7621 GCA_045658685.1 Pilosibacter sp. | reverse complement strand
CTGTGTTGATCTGGTCGATCTGTGTGGACTGGTTGTTTGCTGCGAACTGGTTGTCCGGAGTAATTCCGAGAGCTTCGAACTCTTTGTTCATAGCGTCACGAACGGAACCAAGGTAAACGTCGGACTCAGCGTACCAGAATACAACAACCTTTGCATCATCTGCTGCCGGAGCTGCTTCTGTTGCTGCCTCTTTTGCTGCCTCAGTTGCTGCCGGAGCTGCTGTTGTAGCTGCTGCCTCTTCTTTAGCACCACATGCTGTAAGGCTGAGAGCCATAGCACCTGCTAAACCTACTGCTAATAATTTTTTCATAGTATATTCCTCCCTTTTCTGAATCTTTCTGATTCATAATAAACATATTATACCAAACATATATAGAAAATCAATAAAAAATAGTATAAAATTGCTATTTTTTTCAAATTTTGAAACGTCTTTTTGTAAGATTGCATAACAACGTCACTTTTCTATCATCAAATTAAAAAAGGACATTCTCTAAATTTCTTTAGAAAATGTCCTTTTGAAGTAATGCTATTTGAATATTCTATTTTTGCTTAGTATAACTTCGCACCAGCCGGGATCTTGTTATCTACCATAAGCAGATTCAGTCTCTCTTCACCCTCTACTGTGTGGATCGCGCTCATAAGCATACCGCAGGATTCGATGCCCATCATTGCTCTCGGCGGAAGGTTTGTGATCGCGATAAGAGTCTTACCGATCAGCTCTTCCGGCTCGTAGAATGCGTGGATACCGCTTAAAATCGTACGATCTGTGCCTGTTCCGTCGTCTAAAGTGAACTGAAGGAGCTTTTTGGACTTCTTAACAGCTTCACAAGCCTTAACTTTTACTGCACGGAAGTCGGACTTGGAGAATGTCTCAAAGTCAACGTGGTCAGCGAATAACGGCTCGATTGTTACGTTGGAGAAGTCGATCACCTCTTCGATTACCGGAGTTTCCTCTACAACCGGAGCTGCTTCAACTGCTGCCGGAGCTGCAGCTTTCTTCTCAGTTTTCTTGTTTCCGCCGTCGAGGCTCTTCATCGTCGGGAAGAGTAATACGTCACGGATAGCCTGGGAGTCTGTTAACAGCATACACATACGGTCGATACCGAAACCGATACCGCCTGTCGGTGCCATACCAAGTTCAAGAGCGTACATGAAATCTTCATCTGTTGTATTTGCTTCGTCGTTACCCTGAGCAAGCTGTTTCTCCTGCTCTTTGAAACGCTCTCTCTGATCGATCGGATCATTCAGCTCGGAGTAAGCGTTTGCCATCTCCCAACCATTCATGAAGAACTCAAAACGCTCTACGTAGTTCGGATCTTCCGGTTTCTTCTTTGTAAGCGGAGAAATCTCGATCGGATGGTCCATAACAAATGTCGGCTGTACAAGGTGCTCCTCTACAAACTCCTCGAAGAAAAGGTTGAGGATCTCGCCTTTGGAGTGTCTCTCCTCGAATTCAACGTGTTTCTCTTTCGCAATTGCTCTTGCCTCTTCCAGAGTATGGATCTCGTTGAAGTCTACACCAGAATACTTCTTAACTGCATCTAACATTGTGATACGCTCGAACGGCTGACCAAGATCCATCTCAATACCGTTGAATACGATCTTTGTTGTGCCAAGAACTTCCTGTGCAACGTGACGATAGAGGTTCTCTGTAAGATCCATCATACCGTGATAATCTGTGTATGCCTGGTAAAGCTCCATCAGTGTGAATTCCGGGTTATGTCTTGTATCAAGACCTTCGTTACGGAATACACGGCCAATCTCGTAAACGCGCTCTAAGCCGCCTACGATCAGTCTCTTTAAGTAAAGCTCTAAGGAAATACGAAGCTTTAAATCCTCATCAAGAGCGTTGAAGTGTGTCTCGAATGGTCTTGCTGCCGCACCACCTGCGTTTGCAACGAGCATCGGAGTCTCAACCTCGATGAAGCCCTGTGTATCTAAGTATCTGCGGATCGCAGAGATGATCTTGGAACGTTTGATGAAAGTATCCTTTACATCTGCGTACAAGATAAGAGCAACGTATCTCTGACGGTAACGCATATCTGTGTTTGTTAAACCATGATACTTCTCCGGGAGGATCTGGAGGGACTTGGATAACATTGTCACTTCATGAGCGTGGATAGAGATCTCACCTGTCTTTGTTGTGAAAACAATACCCTTGATACCCACGATATCACCGATATCCATCTTCTTGAAATCTTTGTAAGCATCCTCGCCGATATCATCTCTTGCAACATAGCACTGCATGTTGCCCTTTAAGTCCTGGATACCACAGAAGGAAGCTTTACCCATAACACGCTTGGACATCATACGTCCTGCGATGGATACCTCTTTTCCTTCTAATTCTGCATAATTCTCTCTGATATCTGCACTGTGTGCAGTCTGATCGTACTTTGTGATAACAAACGGATCTTTGCCGTTAGCCTGTAATTCAGCCAGTTTCTCGCGGCGTACCTTTAACAGCTGGTTAAGGTCCTGCTCCGGCTGCTGGCCATTCTTCTGATTTGCCTGCTCTGACACTTTTCATTCTCCTTATGATATAAATTGCAGCTGATCCGAAATCTTCACAGCTGCGTTTATAGTTTCTTAGTCTACTCTCTTGATGTCGAGAACTTCGTACTCGATCACACCTGCCTGAGTCTCTACTTCGACGATATCGCCGACTTTTTTACCGATCAGTGCATGACCAACCGGAGACTCATTGGAAATCTTGTTCTGTAAGCTGTTAGCCTCTGTAGAACCAACAATCTTGAACTCCATCTCCTCTTCAAATTCTCTATCATATACCTTTACAACACAACCGATGTTGATCTTGTCAAGGTTTACTTCATCTTCAACAACAACTTCAGCATTCTTTAAAAGCTTCTCAAGCTCTTCGATACGAAGTTCGATGTCTCTCTGCTCATCTTTCGCTGCATCGTACTCAGCGTTCTCGGAGAGGTCGCCCTGCTCTCTCGCTTCTTTAATCTTCTGCGCAATTTCTCTACGACGGTTTACCTTTAAATCCTGAAGCTCATCTTCATATTTTTTAAGTCCTTCATAGGTCAAAATGTGTTTTTTATCTGCCATGACGCCTTACCTTTCCTCATACAAATTCCAATTACGGAGGGTCTAATTTCCCTTTATAATAACATCAACGTATTATAACGTAAACCCTCGTTATTGTCAAGAATTCCAAGCACAAAAAAGCCAACAAAAACACCTCGGAATTCCTTGCAAAATAAAGAAAAATGACAAACGCCGCAGACCGGCGGACCCGAAGTCCGATTCTGTCTGCAGCGTGTTTTTGTCACACATTAATCTTCAAATTTCAAAACATTGCCACCCGGTTCGCCACTGTTCACACGGTCCACTACACCGTCTACGATATGGATGAACATCTCCAGTGTTGTTCCAACAATCGCCTTGCTGAGGTGACCTGCATAAGCATGACCTTCCATATCTCCGATCACGATATGTAAATGACTGTAATGGTTTCCCCCCTGTGTGTTGATCGTTCCATTCAGATGAGCGATCTCATAATGTCCTTCAAACGTATTCGGAAAAAACTGCTTTACATTCTGGTCGTAGCTGTTCAGCGTCACATATTTTGTATTTCCAAGCGCACTGACATTGGCCAGCTTGATATTCTCCTGCTCGGAGATCAGTTTTACATTTTCCTGAATATCGTCGTCATGATCCATGCGGACTACGATAGTATTTCCAAATCTTCTATATTCCATAAACTTCTCCTTTACTGAACAGCTTTTTTCTTCCAACCACCGCGTTTATATGCAATGACATTAAGAAGAGCTCCTGCGCACCAGGATAATAACAGTGAGATAAAGATACATTCACTGCGTCCGGTCGGTAATGCCGGTGTTCTGGTAAGATAAGAGATACCATATGCAATCGGAACACGAAGAGCAACCGTTGTAAGCAGAGAAATCCACATCGGAGTCATCGTATCACCCGCACCACGCATAACTCCGGATAAACTCTGGGATACGGCAACCGCAATATAGCCCGGCGCCAGGATGCACATCATGCGCATACTGGGATCGATCAGTTCTTCGGTTGTTGTAAAGGGACCCATCAGGTGCTTTCCGAAGAGCAGAATCAGTGCTGTGATCGTTGTTGAAACGCCAATGGCCATCAGTGTGCCCTGTTTTGCGCCTTTTTCCACACGGTCATACTGTTTCGCGCCTACGTTCTGACCGGTATAAGTTGTCATAGAGTTACCAAAGGAAATGTTTGGCATCATAGCAAAACCGTCAACACGCATGATGATAACATTCGCTGCGATGAACATCTCACCAAAGCTGTTTGTAAGTGACTGTACAATGATCATTGCAAGAGACATGATCATCTGCGTCAAACCAGATGGGAGCCCCAGACGGACCATCGTGAAGGAATGATGCTTCGTCGGTTTTAAGTATTCTCTTGTAATATCAAAAACATCTGTCATCTTCAGGAGTTTCAGGAAACAGAGAATCGCAGATACTGCCTGTGCGATCACGGTTGCAAGCGCTACACCCGGCACTCCCATTCCAAGACCTGCTACAAAAAACAGGTCCAAAACAATATTGATCACCGTCGCGATCAGAAGATAAATCAACGCAGAAAAGGAATCTCCCATTCCGCGAAGGATACCGCTGAGGATGTTATAATACGCGACACCTGCACCACCGATCATCAGGATCGTCAGATACGAGTCGCACCAGTCAATGATACTGGCCGGTGTGTTTAACATTTCAAGAAGCGGCCGAACAAAAATCAGGCCAAAAACCATAATTACGATCGATGCAATAGCTGTCAGTGTAATACTGCAGCCGATCGCATGAGACAACTGTTTTCTGTCCTTTGCTCCGAAATACTGAGATACCATAACACCGGTTCCCACAGAAATACCGATAAAAAGTACTAAAAGCAAGTTAAAGATCGGGCTGGCACTTCCTACGGCAGCCAGTGCATTGTCTCCGACAAACTTTCCTACCACAATACTGTCCACGGTGTTATAAAGCTGCTGAGCAATATTTCCCAATACCATTGGGATCGTAAACATCGCGATCTTGTGCCACGGCTTACCCACGGTCATATCGACAGGTGAAAAAAAATTCTTTAGTGCTGACATTCCGTTTTCCTTTCATTAATCTTCTATTTTATAATCCGGAACCACTGCGCATCCGATACCAAGTGCACCCGTTCCTGTGTGGCAGGATACACCGAGAGATAACGGATCACAGAATACTTTCATCCCCGGGAATGCAGTTTCAATCTCTTTCACCCAGGCTTCCGTCTCCTCCGCATTCGCGCTGGACGCAGCCAATAAATGAAGCTTTCCATCGGCCATTGCATCTGCAAACCTGGTCTCAATATCCTGTTTCATAGCTTCAATCATCGTCTTTTTCACTTTACCGAATCCACGGCATTTTTTATAAGAATCCAGTTTTCCGGTCTCCAGCTTTAACACCGGCTTGATATTTAATACTCCGCCGATGGCAGCCGCTGCCGGGGTCACGCGTCCTCCACGCTTTAAATATTCCAAAGTTTCTACACCAATGTAGATCATCATCCGGTCTTTTCCGCTTTCCAGGATTTCTTTAATCCGTTCTGCAGAATATCCTTTTTCAATCAGTTCCAGTGTATCTAACACCAGACGATGCAGCGGAGTTGCAATCTGACCATGGTCAACGACTAATACTCTGCCCTCATACTGCTCGTCCTTTGCAAGCGCCATAGCAGTCTCACAGGAACCGGAAAGTCCGCTGCTGAGCGGCATATAAAGAACTTTTTCAAATTCTTTCAGCGCCCAGTCCCAAACATCACAAACATCTGCCGGTGACGGCTGAGAAGTCGCAATTGATGAACCATTCTCTAATTTTTCAAAAAACTCTTCTCGTGTCAGATTGACACCTTCTAAATAGCATTCACCATCAATATAAAACGGCATCGGCAGAACCCATATACCAAGCTGTTTTGCTTCCTCTTGAGTGATGCTAGAATGACTGTCTGTAATAATTCCTATCGGTCTCATATGCTCTAATTCCCCTCACATTTGATACAAAATTTATTTGCCTAACACAATCATACCCCATGTTACAAATGTATCATCAAAACAAAAAAAACTCAAGAGGTGCTATATTCATGTGACAAATACCGAACATTTATAACAGGAAAACGAAGCCCACATGGAGCTTCGTTCTCTCTTACTGTAACTCAGAAATAATCTTCTTTAATATATCCATCTTCTGTACGATATCTGCTACCAGTTTGAACTGATTTCTGGCTCGATCCAGATTATGGTTTTCACGTTTTACTTTAAAATACGTATCTCCGTTCAGATAATCCGTCAGGAAACGAACACCGCATTCGTATGTAAGAAGTGCTGCCGCTTCCGGAAGAAGCTCCATTTCCTTCTCTGTCAGTTCATCCCGCATCTCTTCCAAATAGCCTTTTGCAAAATGACTGAATGCTTCTGTATCGAATGAAACTTTTGACAGATCCACTTCATCCTCTGCTCCGGTAGAGGCTCCCATTCGCAGAGCATCACCAAAATCATACAGCATGCTTCCCGGCATGACAGTATCCAGATCGATCACACATATTGCTTCACCACTGATGCGATCAAATAAAATATTGTTGATCTTTGTATCATTGTGAGTCACACGAATCGGGATCTCACCACGTGCAATTCCATCTACTACAAGATCTGCCAGATACTCATACTCCAAAACGAAACAAATCTCCGCCTTTACTGCATCTGCACGGTTGGCAATATCTCTCTTTACTGCATCCTTCAATGCCTGCACACGTTTTGGTGTGTGATGAAAGTCTGGAATCGTCTCATGCAGAATGTCCACCGGAAAATCATGCAAAAGCTTTTGAAAATGACCAAATCCTTTTCCCGCCTGATATAAATCAAAGCATGTTATATCATCTTCGACAATCTTTGTATTTTCCACGAATCGCAGCATTCTGTATACATTATGGTTTTCATCCGTATAATGATTTTTCCCATCCACAGTTTTTATAATGCTGAGAGTTTCACGTTCCGGATTGCCACCCTCTTTGATAATCTTCCGTTTCAAAAATTCCGTCACGTTAACCATATTTTCCATTAACGCTTCCGGGTCTTTAAATACATCCGTGTTGATCCGCTGGAGTAATAATTTGGGAACTTCTACACAATACGTTCCATTGATCAGTCCAGAGCCATATGGAACAATTTTCGTTCCGATTTCAAATTGCTCCATAATATTGTACAAATTGGATTCCGTTTTCATCTTTTATGCCTTTTCCTTAGTTGTCTCTATAGCCATTCGGGTTCTGGAACTGCCATCTCCAACCGTCTGCGCACATCTCATCGATTCCGCGCTCTGCCACCCAGCCAAGTTCTGCTTTCGCTTTCGCCGGATCTGCGTAACAAGTTGCGATATCGCCAGGACGTCTCGGTTTGATGGAGTAAGGAATTTCCTTGCCAACTGCCTTGGAGAACGCCTTGATCATATCAAGAACGCTGTAACCGTGGCCTGTGCCCAGATTATAAATGTGTACCGCCGGAGCCTCTTCAAACTTCTGTAATGCTTTTACATGACCGTTCGCAAGGTCTACAACGTGGATATAGTCGCGAACACCCGTG
>JAZOVL010000274.1:0-1946 GCA_045658685.1 Pilosibacter sp. | reverse complement strand
CATTCAAACCACGTCCAAGATTCACAAAAGTCTCTATACGCTTTGGTGTATCCGGATGTGCTGACTCAATCAAACGCTTTAGTCCGTCTATAATCAACAGCAATACAGGGAATCCTTTCGGGTCAGCCCCATTCTGAAGATCTCTCTGACGAGCACGCAAAATATCCGCAATCGCTTCAATATCTCCGTCCAATTCCCCTCCATCTTCATACAGCATGTCATCGTCATTCAAAACATCATTCCATATAGAAAGGTTTGGACTGAAAAAATACAACGGACAGGCATCCTTCGGTCTTTCCTCACGATATTGACGAAGAATACACTTTACCAGATCACTCCACTCATTTCCATCCCGATGAGATACAAGCAATCCCATCGTCTCCATAGAATCAAGCGATACTGTTTCGACATCTTCGTAATCTGCGCCAAGAATCCAACCAGTTCCTTTAAGGGAACCATAAGCAATCTGATCCGGCATGATGCGGATGCGTTTTGGTCCGCTGCCATTCCAGTTTTCCTGCATTGCCTTCGCCATTTCACGAAGCTCTTTCGTACGAAGTCCATCAGAAATCTGTCGACCCGGAAGTGCTGTCTGGAATTCTAAAGGTCCTTTTTCTCCTGATACCAGACCTCGTCCCAGATATGGTTCTGGACCTTTTCCGCTCGTTCTTCCTACCAAAGAATAATAATCCATCTTATCTGTCAACTGCAATGCAAAGTTCACTTTGATACTTTGGGAAAGATTTATCGGAATCCCATTTACACCAAAAAAGGAGGCTCCCAGGAAAATTCCGCGTGCCGGACCTTCTCGGGCTATCATGATCCATTCACTCATAAGTTCCGGAAAACAATTATTTGCCTGACTCATATTATCCACCAGCCAAATAATCGTTGGAAGTTTTGTTCCCACAGCTTCTGCATAGGCCGCCATAGAACCAGCACCTGCTTTTCTGAAAATAGCCTTTCTAACCCCAATCTCTTCCTTCAACTGTTTTGTAATCTTTTTAAGTACCTCTGGTTCATCATCACCGGCAGCACCTCCCACATGGGGGAATATTTCAAGATTTCGAAGTCCATATCCGCCAAATTCCATCAAATAGATTTGTACTTCATCCGGCTGATACCGTGTACACAAGGAAACCATGACCGTCTGTAAAAAGGTGGTTTTCCCCGTCATCGTAATTCCATAAACTCCAAAATTTCCTTTTTCCCAAAATTCGTGCTGTAAAATCTCCTGACTCTGTTTTGCCGGATTGTCCATCTGCCCGATTACGGCCTTTGGGCCTTCCGTAAGAGACTGTATTTCATACAAATCATCTTTCTGAATATCCGGGAGCAAAATCTGTCTAGAAAGCTTTGGAAGCCAAATCTGCCTTGCCTTTTTCACACGATTCTTTCTGCAATAATCTACAATTTCTTCGATTACCACATCAATTTCATGTTTTTTTGTACCCTTTTCCACTTTTGGAAGGTTTCCCGTTTTACGCCGACCATTCCGTTCAACTGCACTGACCGCAACACGGGTAATGTTTTCCTCCTCTTTATCCGGATTGTATTCAGCACCGGCATAATAGGACTGAATCAATTCATAAACTTCGCCTTCCGGCGTGCTTGACTTCACATAAGCACGCCCTGGATTTAAAATCGAGGCTGCATCTGTCTTTCCAATAATTTCCCTGCTAGCCGCATCCGATGCAACCTTTAAACACCACCTGAAACCAATGTTTGCATTGGTCTGCTCTGTCGTGATCCCCGAAGGGTTCTGAGCCATCAGAACCGCATAAACTCCAATACTTCGTCCTTCACGCAAAATACTGTCTATGGTTCCCATAAACTCTGGAAATTGTTGTTTAAAATCTGCAAACTCGTCAAATATCAAAATTAAAAACGGTAACTTTTCCCATTTCGGATGAACTTTGCACCTCTCACGGTATTGCAGAATATCT
>JAZOVL010000273.1:0-13028 GCA_045658685.1 Pilosibacter sp. | reverse complement strand
TATTTGTCAAACACGCGCAGATCAGGAAAAACAGCGGACGTTTCGAATCGCCGACTGCACGTAGGATTGCTGCACCCATATTGTAGAGCAAGTTTCCGATCACACCCATGAAGTAAATGCGCAGATATGTTACAGAATAATCAATAATCTCTTCTGGTGCTCCCATCGCCCGTATTGCCGCCGGTGCAAAAACCTGTCCGATGATCAGCAGACAGACACCGCCCGCAATCGCCAGGCAAAAAGCTGTGTGCACGGACTTCTTTACCATCTCTGTATTTCCAGCACCATAATACTGGGAAACCACAACGGAAGATCCAGAGGACATACCTACAAAAAATCCTACCAGAAGATTGATCAATGTTCCTGTCGTTCCACCTACCGCAGACAAAGCCTCTTTACCTACAAAACGGCCTACAATGATCGCATCCGCCGTATTATAAAGCTGCTGAAAGAAGGTTCCAAACAAAATCGGAAAGAAGAAAATCAAAATCTGCTGCCAGATGACTCCTTCTGTAATTCCATTTTTCTGTACTGCCACTTCGCGATTTCTACTCATACTTCCCACCTATACATTCCCTGTGAAAACATAGGGGATATTACGCTGTCTCCGACCGTAACATCCCCTGTTGAGTTTCTTCTGTCAACTATACATTTTATAACATATGTGCACGCAGGAATTCTGCACTCTGTGCGCAAAGGTATGCCGGCGGAATGTCAAGAATGGTTTTGCAACCGCTCATACCTTCCTGTTTCATGCGATATGCAGCTCTTGCACATGCTGCAATCACGGAAGAAGTAAATTCCGGATTGGAATCTAACTTCAGGCTATATTCAATCACATGATTATGCTCCAGATTCCAGCCTGTTTTTCCACTGCGGATCACAAAGCCGCCGTGCGGAAGTGCCGCATGGTCACGCTTCATCTCTTCTTCTGTAATAAAATGAACTGTTGTATCATAATCTGCAAAATAAGCCGGCATAGTCACGATATCGTGCTCGATCTGTGCCAGATCTGCACCTTCCTCTGCCACTACAAAGCACTCACGTGTGTGCTTCTCTCTTGTAATCAGATCCGGAGTCTCACCGCCACGGATTCTCTCTAATGCGCTCTCTACCGGAATCGTATACTGTCTGCAGTCCTTAACACCAGCAACACGACGAACAGCGTCAGAGTGACCCTGACTCACGCCCTTGCCCCAGAATGTATAGTCTTTGCCATTTGGAAGAACTGCATTTGCATATACACGATTCAAAGAGAACATACCAGGATCCCAGCCTGCGGAAATCACTGCAACATTGCCTGCTGCTTTCGCTGCCGCGTCAACATTTGCAAAATGCTCCGGAATCTTGGAGTGGTTATCAAAACTGTCTACAACTGTAAAATACTTTGCATACTCCGGTGTCTGTACCGGAAGATCTGTCGCACTGCCGCCACAAAGGATCAGTACGTCCACTTCATCTGCATGATTTTTCGCCTCATCGGCGTGATATACGGAAACACCCTCGGTCAGGATCTTTACTGACGCCGGGTCGCGTCTTGTAAACACTGCTGTAAGCTCCATATCCGGATTGTTTTTTACCGCGCACTCAATACCGCGTCCCAGATTGCCATAGCCCATAATTCCAATTCTGATTGTCATCAATTACTACCTCCATGTTGTTTACAATCTGCTATCATTTTAGCAAGCTAAAGGGAGAGTGTCAATCAAATTTTCTTTACGGATGTCTCAATCCTTCCCACTGGTCACGTCTCGGAATTGGAATACTCACTCCCAGTATGATTTTTACAAGCCATACAAAAAACACCAAAACAAGTACCGGTATTACACAGGACGTTACCAGCAATACAGCCAACGCTTCTAAATAGTGATTCAGAACATTTTCTATCTTGTCTGTTGCAACCGTAACGGTATCTGATACTTTTGAAAGCAATTCCGAAAACAAGTTTCCTTTCTTCTCCTCTTCCTTTGCTGCACTGAGTTCTGCGTCTTCCTCAATCTCCTCCGTTGTCTCTAATGCCAGATCGATGGTACTCTGAATTGAGGAATTATACGTCTTTTCGATCAGATTGGAAACTCCCACACTGGCTGGGATCACTAACACGATCGCGCAGCCAAACACCGCCAGTTTTGTTGCAATCTGTTTTATCAAATGGCTCCTCAAGATGACTCCTGCAGCGCAGATCGCACATGCCAACGGAACCAATACTTTAAATGCTGCATATCCGGTAATCGTTACCAAATATTTTTCCAGATAGATTGCGCTAAGTACTAACAAAAAATAAGTACTTAAATCTGCCAGTTTCTCTGCGATCGGCGTCGCCACGTCTCCCGGTATCATCGTGATCGCCGATGAGACTCCGATCGATGAGAGCGACAATTTCATTACTGTTTCTCTGGTCTCCTCCAGGTGCTCGATCGTTTCTCGATGCGTTTCCGGCGATGATGCATAGTCCGCCACGACGAAAAACGAAAACCATGCGATAACTCCCAGTATCGCAACAATCACCAATGGCTTCCAATAACCTTCCATCTTGTTGTTCATTCTGCTTCCACTCCTTTCAAAACTGCAAATCTGTTGTGGATCATATCCTCTTTTGTGTCAGTAAGTCCCTTGTACCATCTATTCTACGCGTTCTCCACCCAATTTCAACGGTCCAAAAAGCGAAATAGCGCAGGTTATTGGGATGCTTTTCCCAAATTACCCACGCTCTTTTCTAATTAAATATAAAACTGCGATTGCTGTAATAACTTCTGATACGGTTACCACAGCCCAGATTCCGTTTACACCGAAGATAACCGGAAGTAAAAATACAAGAATGCTGTTTAATGCGATTCCACGCATCACAGTAATCATCAGAGACAGCTTCGGTTTTACAATTGCCTGGAAATAAGTTCCACAGATAATGTTCCATTCACTGACTACAAAGCTGATACAATACAGTTTGATAGCCGGGACTGCCATTGCAATAATCTGCTCCGTCGGAACAAGGAACAGTTCTGCAATCGGTACCGGAATCAGGAAACCAGAGACAGTAAACAGAACACCTGCTGCCATGGCTGTGATCAAACCAAGGTTGCGTCCTTCACGTACACGGTCCATATTTCCAGCACCATAGTTTGCTGATATCATCGGCTGCGCTGCCTGAGCAATACCATTAGAAAGAGACGTAACCACCAACGCCACATTGCTGATGATTCCGTATACGACAACACCAATATCACCCACATATTTCAGAAGCTGTAAATTGAACAGCAGCATGACCACACCACTGGAGAGTTCCATGATAAAACTTGGCATACCATTTGTCAGCACAGCTTTTGCTTTTTTCAAACTTACGGTTCCGCCCAATTTTAAGTGATTGTCCTCGGAGAAGAAATGACTTCCGAGAATTGCAATTGTCAATCCGGTTCCGATCACAGTCGCCAGTACAGCACCTGCCATCCCCCAATGGAACATGTAAATGAACATATAATCCAGCACCACATTCGCAATACCGCCGGCTGCTACACCGATCATCGCCAAACGCGGAGCACCGTCATTGCGGACAAACGCCTGCAAAAAGCAGGAGAAAATATACAGCGGTGATGCGATCATTAAAATCCGGCCGTACGGAACTGCGTACTCACGCATAGTCAGAGTGCAGCCCAGGAAATTCAGCAATGGATCAAAGAACACGTTGCAAAGCACTACTGACAAAACAGACAGAATAGCCGCAAAAATCAGCGCAGTTGTAAAATAGCCCCTCGCTTCCTGTTCTTCACCTTTTCCTCTGGAAAATCCGAAAAGTACACTGCCACCGATTCCACACATCATACCGAATCCATAAAATGTACTGTACATCGGGAGTAAAATATTCAACGCCGCCAATCCATTGGCTCCGATCCCGCGTCCGATCATCATTGTATCGGCCAGAATGTAGATCGATGTCACCATGGTGGCGCTGACAGACGGAATCAAATAGTTAATAAATACATTCCGTACCGGATCGTGCAGCATATCGATTTGTTTCATAATATCCTCGTTATTTTGAAAGGCCGGCAGACGATTTCGCCCATCGGCCTCTTTATTCTATGCCATATTAAAATTCGTATCCGCATATCCTGCAAGAACATCCGCCATTTCCTGACCATATTCTTTTGCATAATCAGTCAGTACCTTCGCTCTGATTTCTTTTCCAGCCTCGCCAAATACTGCCTCGCATACTTCTGCATATGCCCAGTAGGAATGTGCGTTGTGATACTCGAAGTTTCTCAGACCTTCCGGATTTTTTGTAATCTGCATATCCGGAGACATATTCGCGTCTTTTACAGACTGAATACAGAAATCATGATCATGCAATGTCTGCGGAACCACATATGTAATCTCCGGGTTGAAACCGCGGCAGATAGAGGCGTCAAGAACACTGCAGTACGCAAGTCCAGCCTCTTTTAACCCCATTTTCTTAAACTGTGCGTGCCACGGGCATGTGTGCACATGGAAGGTGTAGTCCGGAGCAAACTCTGTTACTTCAGAACGATTCTGAGCGCCTAAAGCTAAGATTTCCTCTGTATTTACCCATTCACCATAACGACAATATGTCTCATAAGTCAATGGCTGACCATCACGGATCGCTCTCTGCGCCATACGACGGCCGCGCTGACTTCCGTAATACTGAGTACCATGAACAAATGCTGCTTTTCCGCGCTCGCCAAATGCCTCTGTCATATGAACATAATATTTTGCTGCGATAAACGCATGTGTCATTTCATTGAATCCCATGGTCATATCCTCCTTTTATTTCTCACTAAGAATATCAGAAAGCTGCGCAAACTGCTCCAGAGAAAGGGCCTCACCACGAACCGTTGCCGGAAGTCCCATCTGCTCGATCGCTGCAAGGATCTTCTCCTTGGAGTACGGAATCTCTGAAGAGTTGTTGAGACCGTTCTGCAGAGTCTTTCTTCTCTGGTTGAAAGATGCACGAATGATGCGGAACATATGCTCCACGTCATTTACCTTCACCGGCATTTCTTTATGTCTGGTCAGTCGGATTACTGCACTGCCTACGTTCGGACGTGGGATAAAACAGTTCGGCGGAACATTCGCCACGATTTCCGGTTCTGCATAGTACTGCACTGCCAGAGACAGGGCGCCATAGTCCTTGGAACCAGGTCCCTCCTGCATACGGTCCGCAACTTCCTTCTGCACCATAACCGTAATATTGTCGATCGGAACGCCGCTCTCAAACAGTCCCATAATGATCGGAGTTGTAATGTAATATGGAAGATTCGCCACAACCTTGATCGGACGGCCATCATTATATTTCTCCGCAATTTCCTTAATATCTACTTTTAAAATATCCTCGTTAATGACAGTCACGTTATCGTAATCTGCCAATGTCTCACCCAGAATCGGGATCAGGTTCTTATCGATCTCAACTGCGACTACCTGACGGGCATTCTCCGCCAGATACTGTGTCATAGTTCCGATACCCGGACCGATTTCCAGAACACAATCTTCCTTCGTCACACCTGCGGAAGAGATAATTTTCTCCAGAACATGGGTGTCGATCAAAAAGTTCTGACCGAACTTCTTCTGGAACATGAATTCATATTTCTGAATGATTTCTATGGTATTCTTCGGATTTCCAAGGTTTGCCATATTACCTCCTAAACGATTCGATACAATCTCTTTGCATTTTCCGCTGTCACGCGGATCACTTCCTCCACACTCATTCCCTTGATCGCAGCCATTTCTTCGACTACATGTGTCAGATACAGGGAAGAATTTCTCTTGCCACGGTACGGAACCGGTGCCAGATACGGACAGTCGGTTTCAAGAACCAGCTTATCCATCGGCGCATATTCCACTACTTCTTTTAATTTCTTACCATTTTTGAATGTCAGTACACCGCCGACACCAATGTAATAATCCATGTTCAGATACTCTCGGGCCATTTCCACTCCGTAGGAAAAGCAGTGAATGACACCTCCTGTTGTATCCTTATGCTCAGATTTCATGATTTCCAGCGTATCCTGGGCTGCATCACGGCTGTGGATCACCACTGGAAGTCCAGTTTCCTTCGCAACTTCCAACTGGCGCACGAACCATTTCTTCTGCACATCGCGTTCCACATTGTCCCAGTAGTAATCCAGACCAATCTCGCCGATTGCCACAATCTTTTCATGAGCAGCATTCGCTTTGATCCACTGAATGTCTTCTTCCATCATTTTCCCGCAGTCACTCGGATGAACGCCGAGGGCACCGTATACAAACGGATACTTTTCTGCAAGCGCAAGTGTTGTCTTGCAGGAGCGCATACTTGCACCAATATTTACAATGGTGCCAACACCATGTTCTTTCATACTCTCAAGCAGCTCATAACGGTCCGCATCAAAGTCTTCGTCATCGTAATGAGCGTGCGTGTCAAAAATATATTCCATCCTTTTATCTCCAAAATCTAATTTACGCAATTGCTGCGCCTGCCAGCCAAACTGCCAGCAGATGTACCGGGTAGAATACATAAGGTATCAGCCCCAGTTTTCTTCCCCTCTCTCCATTGTAACGGCTGATGAGAAAAATTGCAATCCATGCAAATAAGACTTCAATTCCAAATCCATAAATCATCACTAATCCTACACAACCAGCCACCGACTGTTCCGTCGGTCTATAACGAAATACATAGAATAATATAATCAAGACCAATCCAAATGCACCGTAGTCTCCACATAGAAGTTCCACTGCAGCCATCGATGCTGCGATCACCCAGATTACAAGAGCATAACCAATGATACCAGACGGTCCTGCTCCTCCCATCGACAGTTCATACTTCCGTTCTAAGGTCTCGATCATTTTCAAACAAAGCAAACCTACGGTCAGTGTCACGATCGTATTTTGTACATACGGATACCCGATTTCTCCCGTCAAAACCAGATTAAATGGGATTTCTGAAACAAGTGCAAAAATTCCCATACGCGATAAGTATTTTTTCCAGTCTCTGGTCCATAGAAATCCCTGTACCAGAAAAAATGCATAAAGCGGAAAAGCCATCCGCCCGACAAGGCGCATGGCTAATCCGATATCATCCAGGAATGGGTAGGTTCCGTTGAGACCATGACCGTAGATCACTGCCACAGCCAGATGGTCAAGAAACATGGTACCCATCGCTATTTTTTTCAGTTGTTCAGACGTAAGCCGCCCGCTCACTAGCAAACCTCAGAGCCCGGTTTCATATCTTTTTCCGGAACCATCAGTGCAAGGTTGTCCTCATCGTCACCTGCACAAAGAATCATACCCTCAGAAAGAAGACCAGCCAGCTTCGCCGGTTTCAGGTTTGTAACAACCATAACCTTCTTACCAACCATCTCTTCCGGTTTGTACCAGGCCTTGATACCGCTTACGATCTGTCTTACTTCAGAACCGATCTTAACCTGGGAACAAAGGAGTTTTTTGGACTTCTTCACTTCTTCACACTTGATGATCTCACCGATCTGGAACTGTAATTTCTCGAAGTCTTCATATGTGATCTCCGGTTTCTTCTCAAGGTCAACCACATTCTCTTTCACTTCTTCTGCAGCCGGCTCATTTGCAGCCGCCTCAGCAGCTTTCATAGCCTCAACCTTTTCCATTACTTCTTTCACATCAAGACGTGCGAAGAGGATCTCCGGTTTCTCAACTACTTTGTTGCCGTTCGGATACAGACCAAACTGATCCATTTCAGCAAGTGCTCTCTTTGCAGTATTTAACTGAGCAAGGATCTTCGCGGATGTATCCGGCATAAAGGACTCGAGTAAGGAAGCGCCGATTGTAATCGCCTCAACCAGATTGTAAAGAACAGTCGCAAGACGATCTTTGTTTGCCTCGTCCTTTGCAAGTGTCCACGGTGTTGTCTCATCGATGTATTTGTTGCTGCGACGGAAGATATTGAAAATCTCTGTGATTGCATCTGCAACACGAAGCTTGTCCATCTTCTCATTTGCCTTCTTCACTGCCTCAAGTACAGTTGCCTTTAAGTCTTCATCAACTTCTGCTGTTACGCCCTTGTTCTCAACAACGCCGCCGAAGTATTTATTAGTCATGGAAACGGTACGATTTACAAGGTTTCCAAGGATGTTTGCAAGGTCAGAGTTCATACGCTCTACCATTAACTCCCATGTAATCACACCATCATTTTCGAACGGCATCTCATGAAGCACGAAGTAACGAACTGCGTCAACGCCGAAGAAATCAACCAGAGTATCTGCGTAGAGAACATTACCTTTGGACTTACTCATCTTGCCATCGCCCTGAAGCAGCCACGGATGACCGAATACCTGCTTCGGAAGCGGAAGATCCAGAGCCATTAAGAAGATCGGCCAGTAGATTGTATGGAAACGGATGATATCTTTACCGATCAGGTGAAGATCTGCCGGCCAGTATTTCTTGTACATGTCATCATGGTTGCCATCGCAGTCATAGCCAATACCTGTAATATAGTTTGTAAGAGCATCAAGCCATACATAAGTTACATGCTTCGGATCGAAATCAACCGGAACACCCCATGTGAAAGAAGTTCTGGAAACACAAAGATCCTGTAATCCCGGAAGAAGGAAGTTATTCATCATTTCATTCTTTCTGGATACCGGCTGAATGAATTCCGGATGTGTATTAATGTGGTCGATCAGTCTCTGTGCATATTTGCCCATACGGAAGAAGTAAGCCTCTTCTTTCGCCGGCTGTACCGGACGACCACAATCCGGGCACTTACCATCTACAACCTGAGATGCTGTCCAGAAGGACTCACACGGTGTACAGTAAAGACCCTCGTAATGACCTTTGTAGATATCGTCCTGCTCATAGAGCTTCTTGAAGATCTTCTGAACCTGTTTCTCATGATACTCATCTGTTGTACGGATGAATTTGTCATAGGATGTATTCATTAAATCCCAGATACCTTTAATCTCAGCAGCAACCTCGTCAACGAACTCCTTCGGTGTCTTACCTGCGTCCTGAGCCTTTAATTCGATCTTCTGACCGTGCTCGTCAGTACCTGTCTGGAAAAATACATCATAACCCTGCTCTCTTTTGTAGCGGGCGATCGCATCTGCTAACACGATCTCGTAAGTGTTACCGATGTGCGGTTTACCGGATGTGTAAGCGATGGCTGTTGTAATGTAATATGGTTTTTTACAATTCTGGCACATAAGTTTTGTCCTCCTGTTTCGATATATGATTTATTTTCGGACCTTTTCCCTATAAAAAGGTATAAAAAAAGCCCGTCTTTTTTCTTAAAGACGAGTTTCCCCGTGTTACCACTTTAATTCAGAAGTACCTCGCGATACTTCCCTCATCGGCTGCTCTCCCGATTTCCCGGAATTCACAGTCTGACACGCTAACGGGCGCTTCCGGCATGACCTAAATGATCTGCAAGATCACCTCAGCCACACAGCTCCAGGACCATCTTCCACAAACCTCCCGCTCCCCGCTCACACCTACCCGGGGTCTCTGAAAACATTTGTTTTGCGTACTCTTCCCTTCACAGCTTTTGACCATATTATAGAATTAGTCTAAACTTTTCCGACTATTTTGTCAAGGTGTGAAGGGAAAAGATGCACTTTTTTTCTTTTTTCCAAAATTTCTATATTCTATCAATAATCATAGCATGTACTTTAGGATTATGGTATGATAAGTATAACTATTTATCGAACGAAACCCCAACACGGAGGTACTATTATTATGGCAACAAAAAAAGTTGGAACTCTCATCAAAGAAGCTCGCACCAATGCTGACTTAACCCAAGAACAACTTGCTCGCCGCATTTCCGGTCTGTCTGCGGAAGATATCAGCCTGGCAGAACGGGGAAAGAAAGCTCTGACTCAGGATCAGCTGAAGCAGATCGCAAAAATCACCGGTGTTACACAAACATCTCTGATCAACGCCGCAAAAGGCAATACTGCGAAGAATAATTCTTCAAAGCAAACCTCCTCTGCTTCCAAATCCAGTTACATGGTCACAGCGGAAGAGAAGAAACTGATCCAGTTATACCGAAAAGCAGATTCAACAACCAAGAGCAGTGTCATGAACCTGCTGAACGTAAAGGCAAATGCCACTGAAATGATCCTTGAAGGTCTCATGGATCATGTGCAGGATATGTTTTCCGCAAAAAAATAACATGATAAAATCAATTGTTAAGTCTTATGACCTCTTATATTTTATCACCTCAAAAGAAAACAGTCCATCCTGGTTGCAGTAGAACAAAATCTTCCTCACACCTCTTGGATTAAACCGCACCTCCGCATTTCCCTCTGGATACAGTTTAAATACCTGCATTCCATCTCCAGATACTGCTGCGATAAACGAAATATAATGTTCCTTCGTCATTTCATGCTCCAAACGAACAAAATACTCATCTTCCACTCTTTCAATGAGAAGTTTATGTCTCTCATCGGTTTCCTCAGCCTCACATGGCATTAGCTGAACGCCATGACACTGAATCACAGCTTCACCCATACAGTGAATGATATTACCACAGACCGGGCAAACATAGACTTTTGAACGCAGCATATTGGCGGACACATTCACATTACTTATCGCCTGACCTGACAACAATTCTGTAACGGAAACTCCAAACACCTCTGCAATCGGCTCCAACAGAGAAATATCCGGGTATCCTTTCGCAGTCTCCCACTTCGAAACTGTCTTATCCGAAACATTTAACTTCTCCGCAAGTTCAGACTGTGTCATATGATATTTTTCACGCAGTTCTTTGATCACTGCACCTGTCACGTATTGATCCATCTTTGTTTACCTCCTCTAGCTCTATCGTAAACAAAGTAGAGGGATTTTGCTACCTACGAAACGTAGAGAATCTATCTTTCTAATCTTTCCTTACATCTCTATTCAAAAATATGTCCATTATTCAGTCAAGTCAAAAACAGTCCTTGTTTTTTATATACTATTGCCAATAGATTTCCAGACAATTTCATGCTATCCTATTCCCACTAATATTTATCACCTCAATTCTTGAGGTTCTTTACCCAGTTTCCGGGTATCTGTGGTATCTGAAATTCGAATCTTTATTTCTGAATTCAACTTCCACTACATTTACAACTTGATAACCATTTAGTACAATGGAGGAAAGAACACATGACAACACACATTCAGCGTAACTTCAAAAATGGTCTGTTTCTGATGATATTCGGAAATAAACCTGCCCTGCTTCGTCTCTACAATGCGGTCAGAGGCTCCAACTACACAAACCCGGATGACTTGATTATCAACACCATTGAAGGTGTGCTTTATCTGGGTATGAAAAATGATGTTTCATTCATCATTAACAATGAACTAAATTTATATGAGGCTCAAGCCAGTTGGAATCCAAATATGCCCCTTCGCGGACTTTTTTATTTTTCTCGAGTTTACGAAGGCTATATTGCGGAACATGAACTGAATATCTATTCTCAGACTCAGCTCAAACTTCCAACACCTAACTACATTGTTTTTTATAATGGCACGAAGGAATAAGGTGATTCCAGAACCTTGCGCCTCTCTGATTCCTTTATCAAACACGATGGACAAGAATCTTGTCTGGAATGCATTACAACCATGATTAACATCAACTATGGTCATAATCAAAAGCTGATGGTGGCATGTCGGGAACTCTACGAATATTCCTATCTGGTCGAACAGATCCGTATTGAGCTTCGTAAAAACCGTCCACTTTCCGAAGCGATTGATCTGGCTGTAGCAAACTGCATTGATAATGACATTCTAAAAAGCTTCTTACTGCGCCATCAAGCGGAGGTGAAACATATGATCTTGGAAGAATTTGATCTGGAAAAACATTTACGATTAGTAAAAAAAGAAAGCTATGAAGATGGACACATGGAAGGTCGCAACTTAATCACAACCCTCACACAGCGCCTTCTTACTGATTCCCGTATTGACGACCTGAAAAGAGCGACAGAAGACCCGGCGTATTTAGAACAACTTTTAAGAGAGTATCATTTAAGTAATCTCTAAATAACAAACATAAATCCTCCACGTGAAGGTGCATTCTTCATATGGAGGATTCTTCATTTACTCAACTTACTTATAATTTCCCACAAAATACTTATAGAACACTGCCGCTTCTGCAACTGCTGCGATATCCAGATTTTCATCCACCGCGTGGATAGAACCGAGCTGCTGCTTTGACATTCTGGTCGGTGCGAAACGCAGGACACAGTCGCATACCGGAGTCAGACGCCATGCATCCGTGCCGGCCGAAAGCACATACGGAGCAGCAGGGAAACGCGGGAATATTTTCGCCAGACAGTCCATGGTATATGCATAAGCCGGAGAATCCATATTTGCCGGAGCATAATATTCATCTCTTTCTGTTTCCAGTGTAATATCGTATTTGTCTGCGATCGCCTTAAACGCTGCATATTCTGTCTTCAGAGCTGCCTCATCGACATTTCGGAACATCACAGACGCTGTACAACTTTTCTCATTGGTACTGCCTTCAATCTTCAGGAAATTGCAATTGGTTCCCACCATACCGCCGGCGGTTGCATTAATCTTCGGCAACACACGTTTGATAATTCCGCCAAACAGCCAAAGGTTACTAAACAACACCTTCATCGGCAAACTACAGTAAGGAGCCAGATTGGCAAACATGGCTTTCGTCTGAGGATTCAGCTCACGGATGAAAATATTAGATGATTTAACCTCCTCGATGAACTTTGCCATTCTCTCTACCGGATTTCCTTTAAAGCCAGTAAGGCTTACATGGCTGCTCTCTGTTTTCGCGGTACAATTCAGTTTCAATCTGCCCTTCTCATGAACAGCCACCATAGAACACATCTCACAGTTCATTCCTGCCAACGGCGGTTCCACAATTCCACCGCCTTCGTCCAGGATCACTTCAAAGTGAATGCCCTTTTCCTGGAAGTAGGAACGTGCAGAGGTAATACCGTCACCACCGGTCTCTTCATTATGCGAAGAGAGAATGTACAAATTTACCGGAGGTACGATTCCTTCCTTCAGCATCTCCTCTGCTGCAAAGAGAATCGCGCACAGAGAACCTT
>JAZOVL010000272.1:0-7534 GCA_045658685.1 Pilosibacter sp. | reverse complement strand
GAGAACGAACATATCTTCTTTTGCCAGTTTCATCTTATCGGTATCCAGAACATAATAGTCTTTCATGCGAAGGTATTCCTCCTCATTGAAGAAACGTTCCTTCTGGATTCTTGTCATATACAGAATATCTAATTCTGCCATAGCATCTTCGAGATTTGTCGTCTCGCGGTATTCGATACCGTGAGCATCAAGAACATCTTCACGAATATAATCCGGTACACGACGCTCCGGTGGGGAGATCAGTACAAATTTGATGCCCGGATAGCGAACAAGCGCATGGATCAGAGAATGTACAGTACGACCGAACTTTAAGTCACCGCAGAGACCAACCGTCATATTTCCTAAGCTACCCTTTAAGGAGTAAATGGTGAGGAGATCAGTTAATGTCTGAGTCGGATGCTGATGACCACCGTCTCCTGCATTAATCACCGGAATACCGGATTTACTTGCAGCGACAAATGCGGAACCCTCTTTCGGATGACGCATAGCAACGATATCAGAATAACAAGAGATCATGCGGATCGTATCAGCAACACTTTCGCCTTTGGCAGCAGAGCTGGAGCTGGCAGAGGAGAAGCCGAGAACAGAACCGCCAAGGCTGAGCATCGCAGATTCAAAGCTTAAACGTGTACGAGTGCTTGGTTCAAAGAATAAAGTTGCCAGTTTTTTGCCGTCACAAACATGTGCATATTTGGAGAGGTTCTTTTCAATATCACAGGCAAGATCCAGAAGCTTCTGGATTTCTTCCACTGTAAAGTCCAACGGACTGAGTAAATGTCTCATGAGTCGGGCTCCTTTCTGATTATGAAATGTGAATTTTCTACATTGGAATCATTATAGACCATATGGAGTGCAAATTCTACAACTTTTTTACAAAAACACAGGAAATTGTGCTATGATAAATAAGATGATGGTATGATTAAAATGGGAATGGTGTTATTTGGGAGGTACCTATGAGAAAGACGATGGAGCAGATTGTTCTGGAAGGACAGGCGGCGAAATGTGAGACGCTGGAAGAACTTTATCTGGTATGGCAGATGATGCAGCAGATGGAGGAAGAGCCATATGGTATGACCTGCTATAGTGAGATTGAACAGAGAAGTTTTCACATCGACGGAATCGTTTCTTCAGAAGATTTTAATGGTACCTTATATGTTTTAAAAGAGACCAATATGCGAAAGTTCATTCAAAAGGGGCAGACGATGCCGGTTATTTCTGATGTGAGAAAACAAGTGGCTTCCGGAAAGAGCCCGACTGGAGAAGCGGAGTATCTGGAGTATCTGGCAGGTATGCAGAAAATAGTGAATGAACAATTTTATAAAGATGCGACTAAGCTTTCAAACCAGAAACTGCTGAAGCAGTTAGCAGTGCTTTACGTGAATAAGCGCGGTGGAAAAGGTGCGGCGGATGATATCAGTATACAGTACGGACAGTACTACATCGAATTTATCAAAGCCCAGATTCGTCTTTTAAGACCCAAGACAATTGTGTGTTGCAGTGATGAGATTTTTCGTCTGATTGTAATGGAAGTATTTCAAAACAAAAAAGAGAAGAAAAATCAGGAAATTTATATGAAATGGAAAAACCTGGTAGTTGGAGATATTTTTCTGGCTGACGATAAATTCCTCCCAACATCAGATCCGGAAAATGCGGCGATTCGAGTGGTGAGGATGTGGAATCCGGCATATCGTGTAAACAACGGACAGTATGTTTCCATAGAGGAATATCTAAAAGAATTTGAACGTCGTGTGACAAACGAGACGATTAGTTTGACTGAAAAGAATTTGTAAGGAATATTAATATAATTTATATTTATATTTTTGGAGGACTTTTCTATAATGAAGACAGAATATGACGAGACAGAAGGTGAGAGTGTGGAAGAAGCCAAAGGGCGTGAAGTAGTAATTCAAGTAAAAGATTTATACAAGATATATCGGATGGGTGACACAAAAGTTCATGCGTTGGACGGTGTGGATTTTCAAATTCATCGTGGAGAGTTTTGCGCGATTACAGGCCCCTCAGGCTCTGGAAAATCGACACTCCTCAATATGCTGGCCGGTCTGGAACATCCTACTAAAGGTGAGATTGTGATCGCCGGAAAACATATCGAAAAGCTGAATGAAAAACAGTTGGTGGCTTTTCGAAGGGCGCGTGTTGGATTTATCTTCCAGTCGTACAATCTGATCGCAACGATGAATGCGATGGAAAATGTTGCTTTACCACTGTCCTTCCGGGGGATTCCGAAAGCAGTCAGATTGAAGCAGGCTAAAAAGTATCTGCAGTTGGTCGGTTTGGAGAAGCATATGAAGCATATGCCAAACCAGATGTCTGGTGGTCAGCAGCAGAGAGTTGGTATCGCAAGAGCGCTGGCATCGAATCCTCAGATTATTTTTGCGGATGAACCGACAGGAAATCTGGACTCTAAGACGACCATGGAAGTGCTGCGTTTGATGCAGCAGATCGTAAAAGAGCAGAATCAAACCTTAGTCATGGTAACCCATGATAATAATCTGGCAACATATGCCGATCGTATTTTTAAGATTATTGACGGTAAGATCGTTCATATTGAAGAGAACCATAGAGAAGTGGATCTCATGGCACTGGAAGAGGCTTACAATATGGGACTTCCTTCCGGAAAAACAGAACAGACAGACGAAAGCAGGGACTCAGAATGAAAAAGTTTATGAAGAAAATCTTTCTATTTATGCTGGCAGCAGTGATGATGCTCACAAGTGTTTCCTTGACAGCATTTGCAGATGAGGATGAAGAGGACATTCCGAAAGTTTACCATAAAGATGATGATAACTCCGATGTCCGATTGATCATCGGATCGACAGAGGAAGTGACGATTGGTAAATCATCAACCATTTCCATTACGTTGAAGAATAATTCCGGAGAAGACTGGAAAAAAACAACGGTATGGATCGCAGGAGAAGAGGATTATAAGGATTATTACGATATTGATGTCGATGAGGAAGACAGCAGCGACATCGTACGTTCAATGAAGACCACATATCCATTTGAGATTAATGACTCTTTAAACAAGCAGAAACAAATCGGCTCCATCAAAGACGGAGCGAAAAAAACTGCCAATATGAAGGTCAGTGTGAAGAAAAATCTGGAAGAAGGATATTATCCGGTTCTGATTCATGTGATGACAGAAAACGAGCAGGGGCATCAGAGAGAGTATGATAAGACTATGATCATCTGGGCGAAGACAAAGACTTCGACAGATCCGACAGAAAAAGATGAAACCGGAACAGAACCGGTTGCATTTGCTCTCGGTGAAAATCAGCCGACTCCGCAGGGAATTTACGGCGAGGTTATGAATTTTGAGATCAATCTTCGCAATACCGGATACCGTACAGCCTATGATGTGCGTGTGGAGATGGGACTCTCTGCCAACGTGAAGGAATTCCCGTTTGAGATCAATGACGGTAATTATGATCGTTGGATGAACAACATTGGAGCAAATGAGACAGTTCAGGTACCGTACAGCATGGCTATTCAGGAAGAGGCCGAATCTGGATATTATCCGATCAAATATACGATCCGTTACAGAGAAGAAGAAAATGGTACTTTTGCAGAACCGATTGAAGACGTAATGTATGTCCGCATTATCGGAAAGCAGACAGAAGATCAGCTTTCAGCCGATGCAGGTGAAAATGAGAGAACGAAAGCGCGTATTATCGTGGACAGCTTTGAAACAGAACCGGCTACAGTATTCGCCGGTCAGGATTTTATCCTTCGGGTAAAGATGAAAAATGCTTCTGACAGAATTTCAGCCAGCAATATTTTGTTTACGCTTGAGCCGGAGAGTGTCAGCGACAGCCCGGTATTTACAACTGTAAATGGTTCAAACTCTGCGGTAGTTAACAATCTGGCACCGGGTGCATCAGCAGTGTTAGAGATGCATTACAGTTCCAGTCCGAGTGCAGAGCAACGTTCTTACACGATCACGATTACAGAACAATACGATAGTCCGGAATATAAAAATGCGAAAGAAACAGTGAAGTTTGCGATTCCGATCAAGCAGGAGGCAAGACTAAATACCGGAAATATCGAAGTGATGCCAAATGCAATCCAGGTCGGCGGTGAATCCAATATCATGTTTGATATTAATAATACCGGAAAAGTGACTCTTTATAATGTGACAGCGATTTTTGAAGATGATTCCATCCAGAGAAGTG
This sequence comes from Pilosibacter sp., assembly GCA_045658685.1. Lineage (GTDB taxonomy): Bacteria > Bacillota > Clostridia > Lachnospirales > Lachnospiraceae > Pilosibacter. The sequence goes on along the minus strand of JAZOVL010000272.1, from coordinate 3,344 downwards.
AAAACTATATCGGAAACATCAAACCGGGCGAAAGCGGAAATGTTGATGCAATGATCTATGGTATGACACCGACGATGGACGACGGTATGATCACGGTAACGATTACATACGAGGATGAAAATGGTACGGTTAGTTCCGTAGACAAGGAAATTCAGTTATTTGTATCGGAGCCGATGCCGATGGAAGATCCGTTCATGGATGATTTTATGGTCATGGAAGAGCCGGTGCCGGAACCGACGATGATGGATAAATTAAAACAATACGCACTTCCGATCGGAGCTGCAGCAGCAGTTCTTGGAGGAATTGTCTTCTTTATAAGACGTAAAAAGAAGAAAGCGGGAATGGATGATGAGATTCTTTGATCTGCTCACGATGAGTGTCAATAATTTAAAACGTCGGAAACTGAGGACTGTTCTTACAGTTCTCGGTGTTACGATCGGTACGGCTTCCATTGTCGTCATGGTTTCTCTGGGTATTGGTCTGAAGGAGATGACGATTGAACAGTATACTTCTTATGGCAGCCTGACGCGAATTGAAGTCAACAGTGATTACGGCTGGGGAGGCAGTATAGACGAATCCGGTTTTCTGACAGATGAGACTGTTAAGACGTTGGAGAATATTCCACATGTGTCTCATGTGTCTCCGGTGTTAAGCACTTACGTGAATATGCGTCAGGGCGCTTATACCAGTGGTACCAGATTGCAAGGTGTCAGCAGTGAAATGCTAAAAGAAATTGAGCTGGCTCAGGGAACTCTTCCGGATCCGAATTCCAACACGATGCAGCTGGTGGTCGGAAATATGGTTGCTAGAGATTTTTACAATTCCAAGACGGGAAGAGGATATTGGGATACCGGAGAAATACCGGATGTGGATCTGTATAATCGATCTTTTTTCATTACGTTTCAAAATGATGGAATAAATAATGGAAAGCAAAAAAAATATGTATTTCCGGTCAGCGGTATGGTAAAAGGAAGTTCAGACGAGTATAACGAATATAGTTATGGATTGTTCACGGATATTGATCAGCTAAAGACGCAGCTCAAGCGTATTTACAGAAAGAATGCAATTCCCGGTCAGCCGACGAATAAAAAAGGAAAACCGTATAATTATTTTATTTATGATATGGTCTATGTAAATGTAGACGAAATGGACAATGTTCTTGAGGTGCAAAATGCGATCACAGAAATGGGATTTCAGGCATACAGCAGTATGCAGTGGCTGGAACAGGCTCAGGAGCAGACAGATATGATTCAGGCGGTACTTGGCGGTATTGGTGCAGTGTCTATGTTTGTTGCGGCGATCAGTATCGCCAATACGATGATGATGTCAATTTATGAAAGAACAAAAGAGATCGGCGTGCTGAAGGTACTCGGCTGTTCTCTCGGAAGTATACGAAATATGTTTTTGATTGAAGCAGGATTTATCGGTTTCATCGGTGGTATTGTTGGATTGGGTATGAGTTACGGTATCTCTTATCTGGTCAATAATTTCCTTGGCGGGGCATTGATCGGAGGCTCCGGAGATATTTCTCGAATCCCTCCGTGGCTGTCTGGAATGGCAGTTGTATTTGCGATCATTATCGGTATGCTGGCCGGTTTATTCCCGGCAATCCGCGCAATGAAATTAAGCCCATTAGCGGCGATTCGCAACGAATAAGTAATTGCATGTATAATAAAAAAATGGTATGATTAACGGTGTGATAACGTGTTATTACACCGTTTTTTCATAACGTTAAGACGAAAGAGTCAGGGGGAAAATACAGATGGCTTTTACAATAAAACTTGCTTCTTATGAAGACATGAAAGCTTGTGCGAGGGTCGAAACAGAAACAATGGGGAACTATTGTTATTTGGAGGATGCCTGGCACTATTTTTATAACCAAAAGGGTGGTTTAGTTACCGTTTACAATGAAGATGAGATGATCGGCATCGGAAGATTTACCGTATTATTTGATGGAAGCGGCTGGCTGGAGACATTACGTATTGTACCGCAGTGGCAGAAACAGGGAGCCGGAAAAGAAATCTATAAGATGTACAAACAGCTTGCAGAGGAGTATGGCTGTCCATCCATGGCAATGTTTACCGGTGTGAAAAATGAAGTGAGTGCAGGTCTTGCGAAGTTCAATGGTCTTTCAAAAGCTGCTCAGCACAGAGGATATCATCTGACCGATCTGTCCGGTGGCTGCGCACATGGATTTAAGCACGTCGGCTGGCAGAGATCTGTAGAACTGGTCACTCCGATGAAGGAAGAATACAACGATTATATGATTTTTAACCGTACCTTTTACCATGTAAATGAGGAGAATGCAAAAGGATTTGCAATGGAAGGAAAAGTCTTTGAGGATAGGGAGAGTGGCAGCTTTATCGTTTGTGGAGCACGCTTCCAGCACCAGGTAACCCTTCACATTGCAATGATGGGCGGAGATTACGAAAAGTGTCTGGACTTTGCTGTGAATTACGCAAAAGCACAGGGATTGGAAAAAGTTTCCTGTACCTTTGCAATTGACAATCCAAAACTGGAACAGGCATTGCTCGCGCGTGGCTTTGTATCGGAGCCGAGCGATCTCATTACCATGGAAATTAAGTTTTAGCAGGAGGTCAATATGAATATTTTAAACCATGAAATCCCACACCAGAAACATTTTGAAGAGCTGTCCAGAATTCCTCGCGCATCTTATAAAGAAGAAGCATGTGCAGATTATTTAGTGGAGTTTGCAAAAGTACACGGTCTGGAATATAAAAGAGATGAATTACATAATGTGATCATTTACAAGCCGGCTTCCGCTGGATATGAGGATCATGGAGCTGTAATCTTACAGGCTCATACCGATATGGTATGTGAGAAGAATGCAGATTGTGATCATAATTTTGACACTGATCCTTTGGACCTCTATATTGAGGATGGAATTCTGCGAGCAAGAGGGACTACGCTCGGTGCTGATGATGGTATGGGCTGTGCATATATGTTGGCCATGCTTGAGATGGATCTTCCAAGTCCGGCTCTGGAATGTGTGTTTACTGTTCAGGAAGAAGTTGGATTGATCGGAGCATTTGCCTTGAAAGCAGAGGATTTTAAAGCAAAACGCTATATCAATCTGGATTTTGGCGGACGTGGAATCGGAACTTGTACAACAAGTGCCGGCGGTGAGATGATAGGACTTCGTAAACCGGTGGAGTTTGAGATATGCGATGCACCTGTTTATCGTCTGTTTGTGACAGGGTTAAAAGGTGGTCATTCTGGAGGATGTATCAATCGCGAACTTGGAAATGCTTTGAAAATCTGTGCAAGAATCTTAAAAGAGATTTCCGGAAGCTGTGATCTTCGTATTGTAAAATTGGACGGTG
>JAZOVL010000271.1:0-2981 GCA_045658685.1 Pilosibacter sp. | reverse complement strand
AGTCCATTCGTTTGCTGGCAAAGACACCGTACCATGGCGCATACAATGGGTTTGATCTGTCGTACAGAGTTCTTGGTAGTATTATCAAATACCCAGTTTCGTCTGAGGAATTGGCTGGTAGCCGGTATAAAAAGATCGGTTACCATTATTCGGAACGGGAACTGTTCGCGCAGCTCAGCAGTACGATGGGCCTGAACGGAGCACGGCATCCGCTTTCTTTCCTTTTGGAAGCAGCAGATGATATCGCATACAGAACATCAGATTTGGAAGATGCTATGGTTAAAAAGGTGATTTCGTACCAGCAGATTGCGGGCTTTTTCAAAAACAGACTGTCCGCTGGAGATCATGAAGAGAATTATGAAGTGGACTCGTATAGCTGTATGAGCAGACTGTCCCAATTCTATCGTGAAGCCATTGACAATAGCATCCGCAATCCGGAACTTACTGCGGTACAGAGATGGAGTCAATACATTCAGGAGATCATGATCGAGGAAGCAGGGGAGTCCTTTGTCATGCATTATGACGAACTGATGAATGGCGACTTCTGCGGGGATTTGTTTGATAATACTTTCTCCGGATACTTGATTATGACCATTTCGGAACCCAGCGAGAAGTATATCTACACTAGTTCTGTCAAGACAAAGACAGAACTCTTTGGCCGCCGTGTGATTCACTCACTGCTTGACCAGTTCCTGCCTGCTGTGCTCCTGTATGATACGGAAGAAAATATGACCTTCATCCAAAGAAGAACTGTAGACACTGTGTCTAATTTCTATAAGTCAATGTACCATGAGCAGTCTAGGGGAAAGTCAGATGCAGACCGCCTGTATTTGAGAATAATGATGATCACTGATTTTATCAGCGGCATGACAGATAACTATGCAAAACGGCTATACAGAGAATTAAATGTTTAATACCGAAGGGGAAGGGAAGGGTTTAATAAAACTGTTTTGTGCATGATTAGAATAATTCTCTTTATTCAAAAATGAGGATAGATCCAATATAATAAGGTCAAACAAAAGAAACAGCCTGGGTTGATAAGAAACCAACGTTTTTCTAATAGCCCGATCTTATAAATTTGATTTTTCTTCCTTTCTTCCTCCCTCTTTCCGGAACACCCCGAATCAGTCAAGATTCGGGGTGTCCCGGTTTTTAAATTTCGGACAAAAGGCTCAGTTTAGCCATTTCAGATCCTGGATAAACAGGGCAGGACAACTGTACGATTTTGTGCATATTCCTACAAATTCCGTTTATTTATGGATGTTATACTGCGTGATATAATGGCAACGTGAAAATAAGATAGTCGTTATAGAATTTATGTATATTAAAAATGAGGAGGAAAATATGGATCCTATTTACGTTACTGGTCACCGGAATCCGGATACGGACTCCATTGTGGCAGCAATCGCATATGCATCTCTGCGCAATGCCCTTGGAGATCGGGAATACCAGGCGGCCTGCCTTGGTCGTGTTTCTGATGAGACACAGCTGGTACTGAATCATTTCGGCTATTCCTCGCCGACCTTGATTTCCAATGTATATACCCAGGTCCACGATCTGGAATTTGATAAGCCTCCAATACTGAGTGCTGCGGTTACTGTTGGCCGGGCTTGGAAAGCACTTCAGGAACGTAAGGAGATCCCTGCCATTCCTGTCGCCAATGAAGACGGTACGCTGTTCGGCATGATGTCCAGAGAGGATATCGCAAGCTACAACATGGAACTGAACAATGCCTGCCTCCTGGATAAGGTGCCGCTGTTCAATGTTCTTTCTGTGTTGGAGGGAAAGGTTATCAATGAAGCTGGCGAGTATCTGGACACCGTGTCCGGTGAGGTTATCCTTGCAATCCCTGAGAGCAGAGGCCCTTCTTTATTCTCCAATAAAAACGCTGTTGTGATCTGCGGCAATCAGCCAGATCTGATCCGCCAGGCGCTGGAACAGAATGTAAGCTGTCTTGTACTGTGCAGAGCGGAATTGGATCCGGAATTGCTGAAGATAGAAACCAAAACCTGTATTATTTCTACCCCGCTTGACGCCTATAGAGCTACCAGACTGATTTTTCAGTCAACACCTGTTGGAAGAGTGTGCCGTACGAAAGATCTGGTATGTTTCCATCTGCATGATCGGCTGGACGATGTTAAAGAGTTGGTCCTGAAGTACAGAGAGTCCTGCTATCCTGTTCTCGACGACTGCGAGAAAATCGTAGGTGTCCTTACCAGATACCATCTGCTCCGTCACAGAAGGAAGCGCGTGGTTCTCGTGGATCACAACGAAGCGGCACAATCTGTGCCTGGTCTGGAGGAAGCCGAGATCATGGAGATTATTGACCATCATCGGCTTGCAGACATCCAGACAAGTAATCCTATTTTTGTCAGAAATGAACCGGTAGGTTCTACAAATACCATCATTGCATCCATGTTCCAGGACAGAGGACTGATCCCTTCCGAAAAGCTGGCGGGCATGATGGCTGCAGCAATTCTTTCGGACACAGTTATGTTCAAGTCTCCCACTTGTACGGTTCGGGATATCCGGACTGCGGAAAGAATGGCACGTATTGCAGATATTTCCTTGGAAGAGCTGGGTAAGAAAATCTTCTCTGCGTCCATTGAAGGAAAAACCGCAAAAGAACTACTGTTTACTGATTATAAAGAGTTCCATATAGCTGGCCATGATCTGGCTGTTGCACAGGTCACCTGTGTGGACAGTGTCAGCATGCTTGCCAGAAAAGAAGAACTTCTTTCTGAGATGAAGGCGGCAGCAAAGAAGAAAGGGGTATCCCTGGTAATTCTGATGCTGACGGATGTGCTTCTGGAGGGAACCCAGCTGCTTTACATTGGCGATGATGATGTTATCAGTCAGGCATTTGGTGTCACTCCGAAAGAAAATGAAGTGTTCCTTCCTAAGGTTATGAGCAGAAAAAAACAGATCATTCCCAGCCTGTCCGCATTGTGGGGTTAAAAAACAATCCGATTGGTGTATGT
>JAZOVL010000270.1:0-36431 GCA_045658685.1 Pilosibacter sp. | reverse complement strand
ATTTTCATCATTTCTAGCCTGTTTCCTTTTCTTTCCTTTACGCTATTATAGGCATTGCTTGGGCAATTTATACTATGATACAACTGATTCTGTGTACTTGACTCTATATGTGATTCTTTTTATAATAAACTTATTCAAAACCATGTTCGCCATCATTCTCAGGAGGTATTTAATATGAATGAAGTTATGAGCGCCATTTTAAGCAGAAGAAGTACACGTAAATTTATTGATCAGCCAATCCCAGAAGACATATTAAATGATATTGTCGAGGCAGCACTCCACGCTCCGAGCGGAATGGGTAAACAGACCTGGCAATTTACCATGATCACAAATAAAGACGTGATTTCCAGACTTGCAGATACAATTGCAAAGGAATTGGACAGAAAAGGTTATGATATTTATAAACCGGCCGCTCTTCTTATGGTCTCCAACATCACTGGCGGAAACTGGACCAAAGAGGATAATGCTTGCGCTCTGGAAAACGCTTTTCTTGCAGCCCACTCTTATGGTGTCGGTTCTGTTTGGATCAATCAGATGCAGAATATCAATGATCGCCCGGCAATTCGTGCCATCCTAGACGAACTTGGTGTTCCGTCTGATCATAGTGTAACCGGTATGGCAGCGCTTGGATATGCAGATCCGGAAACTCCGATCAGACCGATCGAGCGAATCGGAAAAGTCGTTTTTGTAAAATAGACCTCTATATATTAAAGAACAAAAAGCTGTGTCTCCACCTTTACGGAAACACAGCTTTTATTTAGGAATTTTGCTTTTCTTTTTCACGAAACCAACCATCTAATTTGGTCAACGCACGGACCAGAACCTGCATTTCATCCTCATTCAATGTTTCATTGATCCCTTCAATCATTTCACGATGAAATTCTGCATGATGATTAAATGCGTTTCTTCCTTTTTCAGAAAGGGAAATATATACAATTCTGCGATCCTCCTGCCCACGCTCACGAATAACATATCCCTTCTTTACAAGGCTGTTCATAGCAATGGTCAGCGTTCCAACCGTCACCGACAGTTCTCTCGCAATGGATGTCATATTTTTAGGCGCACCTATCCCGATCGCGTCAATTACATGCATGTCGTTATTGGTAAGGTCTTTAAATTCCTGCGTAATAATCGCCTTTTCCTCAATATCCATAATATCGCGGAATAAACGCACCAGTACTTCATTTAAGATTCCATAATTATCCAAATTAATCGGTGTCCTTTCATTCGTATTCTTTCTCTGAACAGTAACCTATATCTAGCGTCATTATATCTTAAATTCATACCAGAAATCAAGAACCGCCGTATATATTTCCAAGAAAAATACTGGCCGCAATTCCGGCTGCCGTCGCTGTTAACGCTCCCGGAAGTGTCCATCTGGTCTTTCCTATTTTAGCTGTCATAAAATATACGCTCATCGTATAAAAAATCGTTTCCGTACTTCCCATGATAATCGAAACTGTGTTTCCGATCACAGAATCCGGTCCATGGATTTTAAAAATATCGAGTACCAGCCCCGTTGCTGCGGAATTCGATATCATTCGCACCAAAATAACCGGAACCATTTCCACAGGAATTTTTAATATACCCGCCGGAATTTTCAAAAATTCTGATGCAGCATCTAAAAATCCTGATGCGCGCAAGACGCCAATTGCTGTCATAAGCCCAATCAATGTCGGTACAATTCCCACAACCGTCTTCATCCCTTCCGCCGCACCTTTTAAAAAATCATCAAACACCGGTCTCTTTGAGAGTACTCCAAATCCAACTATGTAAAATATCATCAATGGCACCAACCATTCCGATAAATACAACAGAATTTTCATAATCTGCTTGCCATTCTTATTTTATATTCATTGTATTCGTCACAAAAATCAGATATACTAAAATTAACTTAGTATTCATAAGGAGGTTTTCTATATGAGCATCTTATTTTTAGAATATCCACCATGCTCCACTTGCAAAAAGGCAAAAACCTGGTTGGACTTACATCAGATTTCCTATACTGCACGCCATATCAAAGAACAAAATCCGACAAAAGAGGAACTTACTCTTTGGTATAATCAAAGCGGTCTTCCATTAAAGAAATTTTTTAACACAAGTGGTCTCCTTTATAAATCTATGTCCTTAAAAGACAAATTACCGACCATGAGTGAAGATGAACAGCTGACATTATTAGCCTCTGATGGCATGCTGGTAAAACGTCCGCTTATCATTGCCGATTCTTTTGTTCTTGTAGGCTTTAAAGAATCTGAGTGGGCAGAAAAGCTAGGTTAACTCCTTGCTTTTCTGTTTTTTACTTTTCTTAGATATCCACCAGAGATAAACCACCCCTGTTACGCATAATATAAACAGACTACTGATTGTAACCAGCGTTATATTCTCCTTTAGAAATCTTTGAATTTGTTCTGCCAATCCCTCCTCTTGCTCAGAAATGCTTGACTCCTCCGCATTTTCTATCTCATTTGTGATTTCCTTGTTGTTATTTCTCTCTTCTTCCTCCACGATCTCGTATATACTGCTAAACTGATATCCCACAGTATCAGGAGTTTTTATCTCACCTCCATATGTTACCTCAACACGCCGAATCTGCTTTTCTCCTTCTGCCAAAGCTTCCCGAAAAACTTCTCCTTCTCTTTCGTATGGCTCTCCATTCCACATAATAGCATTAATACGATAATGATCTTCAGATAATCCCATACTCTCTAATATTTGATCTGCATACAGAATGAGTTCTTCATCTTTCGAAACAAGCACATTCCCTAATTGAAAATGATCTGCATCATAACCGGAAATGGTTATGGGAAAAGCAAATGTCTTTTCCCATAACACTTCTGTTTCTTTCATATCCAGATACATCAGCTCTCTTTTATACTCACTCTCTGTCCGATCATCATACAAAGTAACGACTGTTGTTTCCGGTGGATTCTGCTTCCATTCCAATTCATACGGAACACTGACTGACACATATGTCATCATTCCTTCTACCGGAACTTCTGTCAATTCCGTTGATACCAAATAATACGTGACATCTCCTTGTTCCAGTGTCAGATCCGGCTTTACTGCATCCTCAACTTCTGTAAAAACAGGCCCTTTTACCACCATTTGATGCCTCAAATCAGTAATCTCAGTCTCGGCTGCATACACAGCCTCCGGAGATGTACAGGAATGACAAAAAACACTTGTACAACAGATCAGCATGACCGCAAAAAACAAATGAAAAAGCTTTCTTCTATTTATCTTCCAATCATTACTCTTCATGATGTCTCCTCCTATCTTGATTTAGCAATCCTAAACCAGTCAAAGAAACAATCAGTCCTATAACTGGAAGTAACAGAGCACTATCCACTCCTGTTCTAGGTGTCTTTACTAACTCCAATTCTCCCTGCCGAACAAGTTTGTAATCTCCTAGTTGCTTTAAGACAGGTTCATAATTGGCAATAATATATCCTACCCTTTGAGGCTCATCCATCATTTCCGGTAATGGCTGTACTTCTTTCGTTGGAGTTTCTGTTGGCTCGTCCGAATCCTTTGGTTTCTCATTTTGTTTTTCTCTTTGATCTTCCATGATCACGCGATCAATCGTTCCATTCATTGATACCGTAAATTTCACTTCCTCTGCAACCAAATAACCCTTTGGCGCAGTTTCCTCTATTAATGTGTACTCTGCACCTGCAATCAACTGTCCTTTTATCCAATGTGGCTGCTCCTCTGAAATCCACTGATCCACAATGTTTCCACTGACATCCTTCAATATCAGTTTGGCTCCTGGAAGTTCCTCTCCTGTCACCATATCAATCTTTCGAATCTGCACCTGCGTTGGTCGATCTTCCATGACTACACGTTCCACAATTCCTTTTTCATGTATGGTAAATCGAATATCTTCCGCATATGCATATCCATCAGCTGACATTTTCTCTGATAAAATGTACGTTTCGCCCGGAGAAAGAACGCCTCTTATTATATGTTCTTCTTTACCGGAAATCCACGAATCGATTACATCTCCATTCAGCTTTTTCACTACGAGTTCCGCACCAGGTAGTTCTTTTCCTGTTACTAAATCTGTTTTTCTGATTCGTACATCCGTCTCTCGATTTAACAATTCCAGCTTTGCATTGTTTTCTCCTTTTCCAAGCTGAATTGCCATTCGTGCAGTCTTTATGCGAGTTCCATCGCTTAAAAGAACTTCCTCCTCAAGAAAATATTTCTTACCTGATTCAAAACGCAAACTTTCCTCTTTGTTTCTCTCATTGAAAATTTCATGACCAGGTGCTTCACCTGATACACTCCATCTTTCAATTCGTACTCCTTCTGAATTTAACAGCAGATATTCCGTTCCAATCGGGTAACGTTCTGCATTTCCGTGAGATGTTCTGCTGTCTTCTTCCTTTCGAAATGTTTCTCGCTCTAACAGAATCTGACTTCCATCTAAGAAATGAAGCCATTCGTCAAGAATGGTAACTCCCCCTTTCTCAGTAAGCAGATTTCGGATTTCTACTGCTACACGTCCGGTCATATGGATGGACTTGATTTCATCGTTTTCTTCCTCAAATAGTATTTGAATTACAGACATATTTTCCGTAATCGACGTAATCCTCTTACCATCTCCAGATACCGTAAAGCGAATCGGATCTGCCAAAGTATATCCTTCAGGAGCTTTTTCTTCTACCAGCAAATATGTTCTGCCTCCAGATAATTTTCCAATAATCTTGTGTGGTTCAGATGCCGATATCCATCGATCCAACGGCTCGCCATCCGCAACAAATATTCCATTTTCCAATGCTGCCTGATATACAGCCAGACTTGCACCTTCAACAAAATGACCGGTTCTAAAATCCGTCTTAGAAAACGAAATTTCTGTCGGGTGATTTTCTACAGTCATTTCATAAACAATGACTGACTCTTCCGTATTTTCATCAAAACGAATTCTGTGCACCGAAGAGTCCAGACAATATCCTTCCGGTGCTCGAATTTCTCTAATTTCATATACACATGGACCTTCAATCCCACTTTCGTATCTGCCATATACTGGTAGGTTCTCCAGAACTGCACATCCGTCTTTTCCAGTAACAATTCGATAGCTGGTTTCATCTTGCATATTTCGCACTTCGAACCAGGCCCCTGACAACCTCCTTTCGTTTTGATTCGCATCAATTTTATGTATTACTATTTTTCCGATCTTCTCCGGTTTCTCCAGCTTTTTGTTTTCCAGATAAACTGTCTGTACCGCCTCCATTTCCTCTACCTTCACGATCATTGGTTTCGCCTGCTCATATCCTTCTGGTGTTTTTGTTTCCACCAGTACATAAGTGCCAACCGGTATATACTCCAATCGATGTAATCCATTTAGTGTCTCATAGCTTGTCAGATTTGGATATTTCTCATTTTCACCCTTCTGGTATTGAAACTGATAGGAAAATGTTCTTCTGATATTTTTATCTGCAGATATCTCATCTCCCTTCACTCCGACAATACGAAGTATCGTAGAATCGCTAAGTTTCCAGTATTGAGTTATGGTTTCTTCGTTTGCAGTCGAAGTACTTTCTAATAAAACTGCAGTCCCTTCCTCAATAATCCCTTCGTATGAAAAATTCCAAGAGAACCGTTCAAACGTATTTCCATACTGTTTATACATCTTTTCATAAACATTTACGATCGCTTCATGATTTTCGCAAGAACCAGTCTTCCAACTGATAACCGGATCTTTTTCGTATATAAATTCTCCGTTTATCATGATCTCAGCACCAGAAACATCTAAAACTGCCGGATAAAGTGTCAATTCTGCTTCGGCCGGCCATGGGAGGGGACGCTTCAAAGATCCCTGGGACTCTTCATACTTAAACACTTCTATTTTTGTATGCTCATTCTCAAAAATAAAACTCTGGAGATCTGCGCATTCTTGAACAGTGATTTCCATCGAAGCTGGAATATATCCTTCCGGAGTCCATCGTTCTTCCAGAATATAATCTCCAACGGGAATACCTTCAAAATATTTCGGTGTCTTTTCGGTAATCCACACAGCCTCCACCAAAACGGGATGGTTATCCACATCTCCTTCCGTATACCAACAAGCTGGAGACAGCTCTTCTTTTTCAAGATAATAACCCTTTGGATATTTCTCATAATCCGTTGTATACACCCGTTTTGCCTTGTAAAGTGCAAGTTCTACATTTTCAATAAGTTCGCCTATGCGGTCGCCCTTTCCTTCTATTTTGGCAATCTCTACTTTGGTCTTTTCATTTATCATTGACACTCTCTGCAGCTCTGCACTCTCATTCACCTGAACTGCGATCGGTAATGCGCGTACATAACCACTCGGTGTCTCTCGTTCTTCCATAATATAACTGCCTGCTTCTACTCTGCGCAGCAAATCTGCTTGTCCAAATGTTACTTCCTGATTCTGTGGATCTTGAGGATTTTCTGCTCCGGATATCCAAACATTTGGAATTACCCATGATTCTCCTTGTCTGTGCAGCAAAGGTTCTTCTCCATATACCTCAGGATCTTCTGTGATACGATACCCGGCAAGTCCATATTTTTCTAATAAGTCATCATACTGATAGCCGATAGTTTCACCGTCACGATCTAAAAGCTCCTGACCTTTTTTATATTCGACAGTGCTGGACGGATAGTATACAACAAGACCATTTTCATTTATGACTGGATTCATCTTCTTTTCGAACACACCTGATTCGCCTTGCACAGTGCCCGTCATATATGCCTGATAGGTTCCGCTATGCTTCTCTCCCGGTCTTCCGGTTAATTGTTTTTCTCTGGAAATTACTTCTCCTTTCTCATTTTTTAATTCTGTAACCCTCCATACGTAATATAGTGTTTCCTCTTCTCCTCGATTTCCCACTACGGACTTTTCTATATACGCAAGTCCCGTATAACCATCTACCTGTGCATCTCTTCGCAGATTTCCGTCCAAATGATAAATTACTGTTTCTTCATTCAGCTTAGTAAAAGCCCGATCACTTACACTATATACAAGCTCACTGAAAGAACCTCCGGTAAGTTCAAATACTGGCTGACCATTTCGAATGGCATAGATTGATTCCGTATCAAATGTAATTTTCATTTTTTGACCATTCCGATCAAATCCATACCATTCACCTTCCGGACTTTTTTGTAATACTTCCAGATTACTTAAATCATAAAAAAGCACCGGTATTTCTTCTCTTTCTTTCACAGTAATCCTCTTTACGGCTCCATACTTGTCTCGTTGTACATGAACCCCTGAAAAAGCAAAGTCTTCTGAATCACCGCTTTTCTTTACAGCAATTGCATCATAAAGAACCAATTGTGCTCCTGCCACATATCGATTTTCATCATCTACAGTTTCTAATGCTCTTGTAACATAACCATATCCCTGAAAAATCCCGCCTTCATACACAAGCTGAATTCGCTCTCCTGCATCCTTTCGATTTTCAAGATACTCCAAAGTTCCCTTTTTCCAGGCAAATCCTTGATAAGTTCCACTGCTGTTATACGCCAGATCCAGATTTTCCAATCCATATCGTTGTTCCAGTTCCACAAGTGTTCCTTCCACACGTCCAGATATTTTCATTCCTCGATAAGAATCGGATGTCTTCATTTTCGATACTTCCAGACTGGTTGCAATGTCATTTACAAAAACGCGAACCGTTTCCATTTCTTTTTCTTTAAGTGCACCATCTCTATCCAATACATTACCAAAGGATACTGCTGTCACATTCTCGTTGGCTCCATCCGGATAGTACCGTACCTGGTCACTGTAAATCTCAATAGGAATTGGTTTAGAACGCACATACCCTGACGGAGCTTTTAGTTCTGCCAAAACATAAACTCCCGCCTCGACCGGCTCTGGTGTTTCCAAATATCCTGCTGTTTGCAATACTTCTGGATTATCCAGATCCACTTCCGTGGAAATCGTTGAAAATGTTCCCTTTCGAACCCCCTGATGATCACGGAAGATTACAACATTTTCCTCATAACAAATCGGTGTTCCTTTTGATACTGTTCCTGTATACTTCGTTCCAACGCCTAATGGAAACTCCTGGCCGATTCGTGCAAAAGATGTAATATTTTTTGCTCCCATGGCCTCTAAAAATGGCTTACTTCCGGAAATAATCGTATCCGTTTTATATCGCTTTACAGAACCATCTCCATTAACCGTTTCATCTCTTTCTGCCTGATACAAAGCAAAAACTGCTCCGTCATGCAAAATAGATTCTCCAGTTTCCGCATCCAATTTCTCAACTCTGATCTTCGCTAAATATCGTTTATTTTGTACGCTTTGTTCTGCATATCCAGTCATCTCCTCCTTGGTCCCAGGTTCTGTAATACTCCACGGAACTTTTGAGGATTCTTCCAAGTTTCCAGTATTATCAAAATACTGAGGTAATGAAAGTTCTTTTGGTGTATCAATTTCAAAATGACGATTTGCAAAATCATTCCACTCTGCATGATGTGGCTGCTGTTCCACAATCACATAATCACCATACGGAAGATATTCTGAAATTCCATATGCTTTATTTTCACTCAACAAGATTTGATCCGCTGACAATGTCGATAGATCTTGGTCAATTCCACCTCCTTCTTCACTATCCCATTGAATCCCATAAATATAATCCAGGTCATATTGAAAAAACGGTTTCAAATAATTCTCTGCTTTCAGAATTGCCTGATGCAATGCTTTATCATAAATCTCGTCTGAATATCTGATTGTTCCTTCTTTCGCATAGCGCTGCTTTTCAATTTCTCCCTGAACTGTCAACTGTTCTACTTCATCATCTAAATACCAGTCCACGGCAAACTGTCTGACTGCATCGGAACGCTTTGCATTTTCTTTCGCTTCCGCTGATGTATTAATCTCATTCTCAACACCGGAAAACAATCCTTGGACAAACGGTTTCCAAGACGTATTCCAGACAAATCCTTTATTATCCCACTTGTCTTTATTTGCAACAGCAATTGCATCAAAAAACTTCTCGTAATTATAGGTGTCTATTTTTGTCTTACTTCCATCTGGTGAGATAATGGTTCGTTTGATTTTTTCCAGAAGTGGAATCTCCGATTCTTTTGTATAAAAGTTCTGTACCAGCTCTGGAAATGCGCTTTTGTATTCCATTACATCGACCGACTCTCCAAAGTTATTCAGCCAAAAAACAGAGCCTTCTTCGTCTCGATAGAGGCGCTCCAGATTTGATTTCAGATAAATCTTGAATCGGAAATTTCCGATTGGCTCTTCATTTATAATTTTCTTTTTAATCTTTATCTTCTGTTTAATCGGACGCTCCAACACCAGAACAGGATTTTTTTCAGTATTCCCATCTTCTTTTACTTTTTCCTGACCTCTGTAAATAAGACTTTTTTGTACAATATAGGTGTCTCCTGCAGATTTACCCTCTCCGAAACTTACATGAATTGCTGCATCTGTAAATCGCATCAGATACTCTGCATAACCAATTTCCATTCCTGTCTGATATCCATATACATTTGCATTTCCTATGTAACTTAAATCAGATGCTTTCAACACACTCTTATTTTTTGGTAATTTAGCCATAAATGTTAACTTCAAGCTTTGTTCTGTATCAGAAAAAGTTTCTCCAAAAAAATCCTCTCCGGTTGTCTGTACAAAAATAGTATGTATTCCCGTTTTAGGATCATAGAGGACCTCCTCCAAACGCACATCTTGCTCCACAAACTCTGTTTCTGTAGTAACCTCGATTTTGTCTACAAGTTCTGTTAATGGCACTCGATATCCATGTTCAGCATCACCGCTCAGATAATCGACAATTTCATCTCCTTTTTCATGGTATACCATAACCTGATGTTCAATTGATTTTCTCATTCCGTCTTGATCAATCATGACAGCAGGAGCCAACGTTGCATCCAGATAGTAACGCTTATTCATACCGGTTCTAAGATAATATTGCTTGTTTACCTGATATCGAAAATCGCCAGAGTCTTGGTATTCCTGATATTCCCATCGCAATGTTTTCGGATTCTCTAAAACAGTATATATTGCTCCCGGTTTGCTTTGTCCATTTTCCTCTTTCATTACGAAAAAGCTTCGACTTGCAATATTGGATACACCAGTATATAAAGTTACAACAACTTGCTGATCCTCCACTTTTATTTCATGGAGTCCTCCAAAATTCCAATGCGGATGCTCCTGATACCATGTTAAAATCGTGCCGAACAACTGACTGATCGTGGTATTCTCATTGATATCCTTAATAACAACTTCCTGCAAAGCCGATCCGTAAACAGTTTTCACAGCCGGTTGACCTGCATCCGTTGTCAAACCATAAATGTCTGATTGGCCCTCTGTGACACCGACACTGAAGACCGGCGAATCTTTTTTAGATCGAATTCCTGCTGCTGTTACCGGAACATCATAACCATTTTGACTTAATAGTGATTCCAGTTCTGATTTCATAAAACAAAATTCTTCGGATTCTTCACTGCCAATACTGCTCTCCAATAGGGATAGATTCCACAGAGTCTCTTCCATATCTATCTCAATATTTTTTAACGTCATATTCACTGCCTGTGGTATCTGTTCAAGCATCTGAACCTGTGCTTCCAATCGACTCATTGGTATCTGCCCAATTAATGTTCCTTCTGCGTCATATTCCGGTTCATACTTCACATGACTGGAATTGCTGTCTGCTGTTTTCCATACGATGTTTCCATGCGAATCCTTCATAACGATTTTTTCCGTTCCAGTCACATGTGGCCCTGTCACTTCCATCTCTCCGGAGTCTACACGATAAAACTCCGTATTCTCAGGAAAACCGGAAAAATTCAGGTTATATCCATCAATTCCTGCAATTTCGTCAGATATTCCGGTTGATGTCACAGTAAATGTAAGTTGATCATAACCATTACCTGTCTCATTTTCTCCTTCCATCGCAGCCACTAGTTCAGGTAAAGAAACAATTACCGTTCCCTTCGATGCCAGGATTGTTTCTGGTGTTTCCAGGCTGCTTCCGTGGTTCGTCCATGCCTTGGAACTTCCGTTTACTGATAACTCGTATCCTTCACTTCTGGACAATTCCTTAACATAATAGCTTCCTAGAATCAGAGGTCGTCCAATCCACCAGTTTCCGTTCTTTTCCATATTTTCAAAATAACGGTTTTCAGGGCCAGACCATTCCAGATCTGTACGCTTTACAATCTGTCCATTTTCATAGTTAAACGTCTTTCCCGGTGCGACCGTATAGAAATAAAAATCTGCATTTCCATTCTCATCTGTTGTAGCAATGGCTACCAAATCATTCTTTTTATAAACAACTCCTGTATTGGTCACTGTACCATCAGCTAATATATCAGAATCTGGATGAATAATATCCTCTGCTGCGAAAAGACCATATCGTGCACCTTCTAAAGTTCCGTCACCTTCTGTATCACCATAAGAAGAATATTCTTCTGACTCACCTTTGTATAAATCCATATCTCGCTTATTGATATGAATTTCACCTTCGGTTCTGTGATCTCTTACCACCCAGAATTTACGGTCTGCTTCTTTTTCATCAGCATAAGATAGAAGATCACGTTTCCCCAGATCTAAATGGCGGATTCCATCTTTTTCGGCAGATTCCAAATAGGACTCAAAATCTCCTTCTGCTTCCATTTCATCCCAAGAGTCGTCTTCCGGCTCTACTGATTTTTCCTTAAAAAAGAGTCCTGTAAACCGTTCCCAGATTGTAGGTTTTGGGATAGAAGTTACAGATTCAGCCTTCTCAGAATCCGATGGTGATGCAATCGCATTGGAATCGGAATCGGAATATATTACATTGGAATCCATCGCTGTCGTTGACCTTACATTCCTTAGAATTCCATCAAAAACGGAAACTGACATTATGTCCGCCTCATTCTGTCCGGCATCAGAATTAGTTGCCTCTTTCCACAGCACAGCCATGCGCTCCGATTTTTTGCTTTCTGAACTCACGTTCTCCTGGCTTTTTCGTGCTGCCCTCGCCATTTCATGATTGCCTGCATACCAAATATTTTCTTGTATTAAGTCACTGCTGCCTTTACTCACATAAGCTCTTGCACCTGCCTCAGAAGATACGGTTGTCACAAAATGCACCGGAATATCATCCGTATGTACACCATGAAGAATGTAACCATTTCTTGCCTGAATTTCTTTCCATGTATAAGTAAATCGCAGATTTATAAATGCCTCATATGTCTGTTCACAATCTTCTTTACAACCAGATTTTTCAAAAGCAGTTTCTGCACTTGCACCAATTCTTCCTTCTACATCTCCGACTTCTCCATTTTCCGCAATTTCCATGATTGCATCATAAGAGTCTTCGTCTATTTCCCAATGGAAATGTGTTCCTCCTTGTTTTTCTTCCGCTTCTTCACAACTTTCAAACACAGCCAGCCACTGCTTGGCCGCCTTCCTGTTTTGATCTCTTGCTTCTTCTCTACCAATCCCTTCATTGGTTTTATCATCGCCATCTATCCCCTCCTCCTGCTCCGGAACTTCCGCCCATTCTGGCATTCCATGTCCATCGCAATATGTTTTTGAATATGTATAGTTTCTTGTATCTGTGTAAGCAATTTCTCCGTTTTTATCGGTTGTTCCCTCCGCAAAAATCTGAAATTCCTGCCACGGCGCAAAGCTCAGATTCTCCGATATTAAACCACCATTGCTTTCATCATTTCCCAGTTTCCCGGCATCTTCAAATCTCTCATATAAATAAAACTGACTTCCCTTTAATGGTTTTCCTGTTTCATCATCAAGTTTCTGAAGCTTTACGTTATAGTTCGATTCAAACTTCTCCTCATGCCGATATATCTGAAAATCTACATCTGCAGACTCTCCTCCATATTCCGGTCTTGGCTCTATATCGCCAAGAGGACCCTGGCTGACCACCAGATAAAAGACCATGTCCGATGGTACGATCCGAATATCTGCCTTATACAGTCGCTGATGACCCGGTGCATTGATACAAGCTTTAAAATCCATCCACTCCGTCAGATAATTCTGATTCCAGGATCCATCTGTATACCAACCGGAATTCTCACGCATGGTTATTTTGTAACGCACAGTTGTTTTATTATACATCTGCTCTTCTGTCAGATTTCCGCCTGCCACATTCTCATTCGCCACTGCTGAACCATTGTTATGAATTTTAATGGAATCTCCACTCCAGGTAATCTCATACAATTCCTCACCTAATACTGCTTTTGCAATATTTTTATCCTGAGATGCATCCAGCCATCCTACATTTCCTCCTGTAGAACCATTATCCCATACACTTTGTGCCTCGATTTTTGCAATGTCACGAATAAATTCACTGCTCAGTTTCAATTCCGTATTCAACGCACCCGGACCTTCGCAAAGTGCCGGCACAAAGAAGGAAGCTGCGGTTTCTTCTGAGGTCGCATCTCGAATCAGTTCGGGAACCTCTTTTCCGGTCACTGAATTTTCCGCAGCCACCTGCTCCAAAGCTGCAATTGCTCTCTCTTCTATCTCTGGATGATCCGCCACCCAGGCAAATTTTGTTCCTGCATCATCTTTCACTCGTTTGACAATATTAGGATTCGACACAGTGGAAGCAATTTCCTGATACAATCCGGGATCATATTTGACTGCTGCCTCTTTCAAAGCATTCCAGTTCGACGGATACGCCCAAAACAATCGTTTTGCCTGTAATTCTGTCAGCGGAGACGGTAAGGTATTGTATAAATAAATCTCATATCGATCCGAAGCTTTCCAACCCTTACCTCCATCCAGACAATAATATGGTGCTGTGGATTTTTGAGGCCACACGTCTGATCCCATGGCCGGGACCGGGATTCCGATTGTCGAAATCACCAGTACCATTGCCATAAGCCCTGCCAGTTTTCTCTTTCCTGCTCTAAGCCATCTACCCAACCTTTCCATACATATTTTCCTTTCCACATTTTCCATGTTTCTTAATCCACGTTCTGAATCACACCGTCGACAACCCACGCACCCGATGCGTCAACGGTATATCCGTCCGGTGTTTTCGTACTATAATACATTCGGCCGTCAGAACCAAAATAATACCATTTGCCATCAATTGCATGCCAACCGGTATACATATGTCCCTGTCTTCCATCTTGCTCTTTATGAAGATAGTACCAGCCTCCATCTTGTTCCTGATACCAGCCGGTACACATCACACCATCCGCATCAAATCGGAACCATTCCTCTTGATGTTTCATCTCTGCAGCATACGGATTATAAATATATGCCCACTGGTCTACACATTTCTGACCATCTCTATAATAGCTCCACTTCTTTTCTGCAGTCTGTACCCAGGCTCCAACTGTTGTTGACGCCTGTTCCGCTACCGTTCCTACTGTCAACGAACCACCAGATCCAGATCCTCCTCCAGAACCGGAACTTGAACCAGAGCTGCCATAACCAAAGAGTGTCGTTTTATCCTCAGTAATAAATTTGACCGTTACGTAGCAGACAGCAGTTTCTCGATTTCCAAGCATATCCGTCGCGGTCATCATAATCTGTGCTGTCTTTTCTCCGCTTTTATTCCTCTGCGTTTTCACATCTGCCTTGTAGATTTCATCATCCACCGCCATCAGGTCCTTAATCCACTTGGTATCGGTGATAGCTCGAACTACAGCCGTCTTATAGTCATCCTTCTCTGATTCTCCGTTATAATTATTACAATCCAGACTAATGATATAAGGATCACTGACATTCCACTCCACCGATTTCAGGTCGAAATATTCCGGTTGTAACAATACAGTCAGGCTCTCTGGCGCACTGACCAAAAGTTCTTCTTTCGGACTCCGTCTGTTTCCACTCAGTGTTCGTGTGACAGTAAATTCCACTTCTTGTCTATTGAAAGAAATATCCTCCACCGTGATTGTCGTTCGATCCTTAATCTGAAATGTTACAGGAATCTTGCAGTTTGCTTCCACTGGCTTTCCTTCAAAGCTGGAAGCTGGACGGGTTTTTGCAGTAAGAACTGCCAGTCCTCCTTGTGTTCCGTTTCCGTACACCGTATCCGGAATTGCATATCGATACCCACTGGCTCTCTGCGCATTTTCCACATTTTCAATAATGTTTTGAAAGAAATCTGCCTGCAGATTTAACTCCACCGACGCACTCATCGCTGTATAACCTTCAGAATCCTCATCTGTGTTTTTCTTTAACGACAAAAGGTCTGAATCATCAACACTCCAGGCAACACGACTGTCCGCCACATCATTATTTTTATCTACGATTGCCTCCAGAGTCACTTCCTGTACCTTGGTCCCCTCTTCCAATTCGCCATTGATATATCTTGCAATCAACTTTCCTGCTTGATCCTTAACCTCAGTCACAATCGATGGATTTTTACGGTCTCCGGTTCGTTCCTGCACCACACGGAATGAAAATTCCTCTGGTTCAATACGAACATCTGCTGCCACTTTTTTATATTCTGCAGAAACTTCCGTATCGTGGGCAGGCATTTCAAAGGAGTAACTGCCTCCAGTCTGATAAGCCATAGCCACACGATTTCCGCTTTTATCCGTATATGTCGGTGCACCATCCATCTGATATTTCTCTTCTGTCGTATTTTTAGGTGCAGTTACAACTGTAACAACATCACCAGCAGCCACAGCTCCCCTCGTATCTTTATCCAGCTCCTTACTATAAGCCGACTCTCCTCTGGCTGTCAGTGTAGCAATATCATAATAATTTTCCACATTAGCTGCAGTATCAATCTGCAATACGGATACCAGATAGCCTCTGGTCGGGCGACCTGCTGCATTTGGTGCAAAATGATCCGGCGTATACTCCTGGTTTCTTGCATAGTCCTCGATATCGATCAGATGTAAAATACCTTTTTCCAGTTCTTCGTAGAAGTAGTGTTCTGTTTCTGCTCTTGTATTCTGTCCCTGAACCAGCGTAAAGAAATTGTCTTTGCTGTGCCAGTATCCAATATGGGCATCGTACCCGAAGCTATTGTCATCCGGAATTCCGGAACCACATATTCCGGCAGCAATTTTCCCTTCCGTATCTGCAAATAAATATGCCAGATCGGAACCAGATTCTATGCCATAGCGGAAGTGAAAGGCGGTATCATGCGTGCCCAAAAATGTGCCTTCTCTGGCCAGACTTCCCATTCCAGAGTCCGCAATCACACCTTCAAATCGTGCCACCTTCATCTTTCCGGATGCATACTTTCCGGTCACACCGCCAATTGCCTGAGATCCGTTGCCTCCAATGGTACCCATTACATGCACATTAAAAATATCCGTTCCGTTTTGAAATCCCACAACTCCGCCAACATAGCCATCGCCCTGGATTCTGGCTGTTACACTGTCTCCGGTATTTACCACACAGTCTACGATTAAAGACTCCGCCGCTTTACCTGCAATTCCTCCGGTATACACCTCTCTCCTTTTTCCGCTGTCCACTGCCACGTGATCTGCCTCACAATTTTCGATTACACTTTCTTCCATGATCTCACCAAAAAGACCTCCTGCCGTACCTTCTGCACGCACGGTTCCCATTACAGTCACATCCCTGATCACGCTATGAACCGCACTGCCTCCCAGAATACCTGCATTCTCTTTTGCCTGAATCACATAGCCTGGCTTTACTTTCAGATTTGTAATCTCCGCATCCTCCAATACACCAAATAAACCTGCATCTTTCCATTCAGGCTGATAAATCACAAAGTTCGATACCGTCTTTCCATTTCCATCAAAATGTCCCGTAAACGGGTGCACTTCTCCCGTCAAAAAATCTGTTTCGTTCTGATAAAAACCAATGGGCATCCATTCCATACCGCCAAGATCAATGTTTCTGGTCAGGCGAAAATAACATCCCGTATAATCTCCCGGATATGTACCCTCTCCATCTTCAATTACCATTCCTTTTGCCACAAGTTCGGAAAGTCCCATCAAATGTTCTTTTGTAGAAATCTGAAATGGTCTCTCTTCCGTACCATCGCCTTTTTTCCCACTTAAGAAACTTAGATCTCCGACCCAATGCTCCCACAAATCCCCGGTTCCCACAGAGCGAATAGCAAATAACTTTCCAGCCTTTGCATCTGTAGCCAGATTTGCATTACTTCCGGAATTTACCGTCGGCACTGAGCGTTCATGCAACATTCCTGCCATACTCTGATATGGAGACATCACTGCTACACAAGTACAGAGTCCGACTGCTGCCGCTCTTACACACATTTTTTTATACTTCATACAATTTTCTTTCATCATTCATTCTCCTCTCTGTATTTTCTGTTATGCCTGAGGAAGACAAAATGCAGGACGAATACCGATACTTCCGTCATTTACTTCTGCCGGACGGATACAGCCTTTTTCCAGATCTACCGCGTACGCCCAGGTTCCATAACAAAATGTTCCATCTTCACCGATGGAATAAGACGGTGTTCTCAACCAATATCCATGGCTGTAGGGTGTACCTCCCCCATCTGTTTCCCACAAAACCTCTTTATATTGAATCGCTTCTTCCAGGGACAATAAAAACACCTCATCCTCCGCCATTTGACAATAAAGCTCATGACGCAATAACCCGGATGTGGAAAATTCATCGAATGTTCCCGGAATTGTTGCTCCCAAATAAGCAGAATTTACCCCGGTATTTACAGAAATCAGGTAGTCTCCCGGATCACTCACATTTTCCTGAAGCCATTTTCGTACTTCCGAAGTCTTATAATTGTTTGTCCCGCCAAAGGTCAGGATTTCTCTTTTGGAATCTGTACTGTCTATATCAGAACGTATGACAGTCTCGCACAAGAATAGGGCGAATACTTGATCGTCAGAATTGCTGCTGTAATTATCATCAATACACCGGAATAAATAACTTCTGCCTCCGATTTTCCAGCTTCTAAGTTCTCCAATCTTCCAGTGTCGTCCGATTACTCCCCCTTCAATCTCATTTCTTTCTCCTTCCTCTCCTTCCGGGGTTCGTTCAAATCCAATTCTGCACGTCACATATCGATGTCCGCCTTCTTGATATTCCATAATTTTTGTATTGGAAATATTAACAGCATCCGGAAACATCTGGGCAATGACCAGAGATTCTGGCTCATAGTCCTTTCCGGTAATCAAATATTCCTGCCTTTCTCCAGCTTTTACTCCGGATACAATTTCCATCAACAGCCTCCTGCATTGTTCCGGACCTTCTACCTCGTATCCTGTTTCCGGAACATCCATGTTTGCAAATGACCTCATAACCATTTGACTACTGACAAATACAGCGAATGAACCTGCTGCCGCCGCCAGTACTTTCCATATTTTGTTTTTCTTCATTTTCTCATCCTCCCGACTTCCCGGCCGATACGCCGAAGACAGTAACAAAAGAAACGTAATTTCAGATCTTAAAGATTTGTCTAAAGACTTTTTAAAGTGAATAAACTATATCATGACCAGGCTCCACTGTCCATGTCGTATCCGTCGAAAATAACCTTCGAAAACTGTGCATTACACCGAATTTACTTCTCTCAATTTCAGCGGATTGCACAGAACACTTCTCTTACAATTGCTCTCAGGCCCGAAATATCAAGCTTTTTTGTGTCAAAAAAAGAGCTCTCTCCAGTCTGTAAAACCAGAAAAAGCTCCTTATTTTTATTCTCCATACGTTAATCGCAACAGTTCTTCTACAGTCGTAACTCCTTCTTCTACCAAACGAATCATGTCCGCTTTCAGTCTCCGAATATTCTGTGTCTTCTCCACGTACTGATAAATCTCCTCCACCGTTCGCTTCTCAGCAATCATTCCACGAATATATTTATCCACAACCACAACTTCGTGGATTGCAACTCGTCCTTTATATCCGGTTCTGTTACAATGTTCACAGCCGACAGCTTTTCTGACGGTTCTCGTTCGAATTCCCAACATCATCTCTTCCTTGCTGACCGCAATCTCCTGAGAGCAATGTGGACATACCTTCCTCGCCAGTCGTTGAGCCACAACTCCACTCAAACTGTTGGCAACCAGATATGGCTCAATTCCCATATCTTCCATTCGAATAATCGCACTGACTGCATCGTTAGTATGGAGGGTAGACAGAACCAGATGACCCGTAATCGCCGCACTGACACTAATCTTTGCAGTTTCATAGTCTCTCGTTTCTCCGATCATGATGATATCCGGATCTTGCCTCATAATGGCGCGGAGTCCTTTTTCAAAAGTCAGTCCTGTCTGTTCCATTACTTGAATCTGATTAATTCCTGCAATCAGTTTCTCAACCGGATCTTCAATCGTCATAATATTGACCGGTGCTTTTACCAACGATTCCAACATCAGATATAATGTGGTTGTTTTTCCTGAACCAGTTGGTCCGGTTATGTAAATAATTCCATTGGGACGTTTTAAAATTTCCAGTACTTTTTTATAATTTTCTTCATCCATGCCAAAGGAATCTTCATGTTCCACATGGACGCGTGTATTTAAAAATCGAAGTACCATTTTTTCTCCATATACGGTCGGAACGGAACTTGCCCGAAGGTCCATCTCAACATCATCCACCTTAACTTTGCAATGACCATCCTGAGGCAGTCTTTTCTCTGCAATATCCATTCCACATATGATTTTCGCACGTGCGATAAGAGACGGGTGCATCTCCGATTCCAGTTTCATATGTTCCACCAACATACCATCCATTCTGATTCGAATCATGAGACTGTCTTCACACGGTTCAATATGTATATCACTTGCACTTTTCTTATAACCGTCCAATAACAATTTTTCCAGAAGCTCAACTGCGGATTGGTCTGTTTTCTTATGTTCATTTCGCTTCAAATAATTGTATCTCATGTCAATCCCTTTCTTTCATACGAATCATATTTATCACAAGACCACGTTCTTTCAAATCCTCATTTCGATATAACCATCCACCACTGACCAACTCTGCCTCTTCATCTATTTTCATTCGTAATGTCCCTGAAATACATTCTGAGTCATCCGCCAGATTTTCTCGCAACATCTCTTCCACACCGGAGAGTTCATATGCACGATGTTCCATTTTACGTGCTGCTGCAATTCCAAACAGCAATAACTGAGAGGCCATCAGTAAGATTACAAATGCGACCATAACTTCCGCCAACGTAAATCCATTCTCGTTTTTCATCATTCTGATCCTTGCTCCTTTCTCTCTTGCCGGACTGCTGTTGATGAAGTTGCGATCAAAGAGTTAGAGTCTGTCATCAAATTTTCCTTCTTCGGAAGTTCCAATACGGAATGTACCTTTTCCTTCTTCGATCCAATCTCAACCTCTGCAAACAAATATAGTTCATCATCTTCATAGTCTGCCCAGATAACTACTGGAACGGATACCTTAATTTCTCCATCTTCCGACTCAAATTCCAATGTGGTTTTTTTCTTTTTGAATCCATTCTCGACCCATTCCACATTTCCGCTTGCAATCTCAGTCTCCACTAATTTCAATGCTGTTTCCGCTGCACATCTTGCTTCTTCTTTCTGAATCCGCATAAGTGCTGTTTTATAGCGAAAGCTGGACGAGGAAAATACGGATGTCAGAAACAGCAAGATCACCATGATCAATACCAGAACATGAATCATCGCAAATCCATCGTTTCTCATCCTCAATTTCGCCACCTCCATTTCTTCTATATAATAGATATCATGATCCCATATATTCGTACATGCTCCACATAGGAATCATGATTCCAAGTAAAATCACTGCAACTACAATTCCAATCAGCACAATCATAAGTGGTTCTATAAATGAGACGATTTTGTTCATTGCTGTTTCTGCTTCATGCTCATACCCTTCTGCGAGACTGAGAAGCATTATATCCAGTTTTCCTGTCTCTTCTCCCACAAAGAGGATTGCAGGAAGTTTCTTATCCAATCCTTTTACCGATTTAATAGCATGACTTAGTGTCGCACCATTTTCTACTTCCTGCACCACATCCAGAAACTGCATCTCCAGATATCGATTTCCTAATGTTCTTGATGCGATTTCCAGACCCTCAATCATAGAAACTCCGCTGGCATACAGACTGCTCAGACTTCTTGCAAAACGGGCAGTGTAGATGATTCTCATCTGATTCCTCAAAACCGGAATACTCAAAAACACCTTGTCACAAACAAACTTGACAGAATGAAATGACAGAACAATCGGCTCTAAAATTACAAACAGCGACAATCCAATTAAAACTATATACCAATACTGTTTCGTAAACGAACTGATACTCATCAAAATCCGAGTGACGAGTGGAAGTTCTATTCCATGAAACATAGGCTCCACCATTGGCATAATGACCAGAAATACAAATAAAACAATACCGATTGCCATCATACACAAAATCTTTGGATACAATGTTGCTACTTTCAGCTGTGTCATGGTTCGATGTTCTTTCCTGTAATGTTCTGCCAGATGATTCGCCGTTTTCTCCAACTGGCCGCTGGCTTCAGCTACACGGAACATATTGACTGCCATTTCAGGAAATACACACATTGCTTCCATCGAATCGCCAATCGAATATCCTTGTTTCATACGTTTTTCCAAATCTCCATAAATTTTAGCGATCCACTTATTTTCTGTTGTATCCTTCAAGATCTCCATTGCCTTCGCCACGGTGATTCCTGCACCGACCATAGCACCAATCTGTCTGCACATATCAGACAAAATGTCCTCTGTCAATTTTCGCCGCCATACGTGATTCAAAAATTCCATCATTTCCTCCTTTTCCAGTTATATAAAAAGATCAAAATACCATTGTATCAGCTCATTTCCCCAAATCATTGCAATCCATATTCCAAGACATAAGGCAGGTCCGAAAGCCATATGTGCTCTTTCTCTTTTTTGCAATCTCTTTGTTGACAACAGCCAAAGGGCTTGTATACCGCCGAGCAGAAAACTAAAATATGCACCTGCCAACATTCGTTTCCATCCAAGATAGAATCCCATAACAGCAGTCAGCTTAATATCTCCTCCTCCAAATGCTCCAGGAATGATCAAACAAAGTACATACATGGGAGCTGAAATGATGGCAAAACCAATTATTCTGTCGATTATTGCAATATCGGTATTCTGTATACATGATACCAATCCACAAACTCCGAGCCCCAGATTCAGCTTATCCGGAATCTTCATGGTTTTATGATCCACATAAGCAATCCTCAATAAAAGAATTGATACAAGAATTTTTAACATTTCCATTCTCCTTGGAATTTATAAATGACGAACGCAAAAACAGCGCGGCATATTTCAGCCACGCCGTTCAAACATAACTATGTATTTTCAAAACTTATATTATAAAAGCCGATGTATTTTGTCAATCCATTCTCTTTTTTCATCGCAAGAATCCTTATTTTACAAAGTTTTAGAACTTTGCATAACCTTACAGAAAATCACTCCCGCCATGGTGCTGATCGTTGTCGCCAGCAAAGCCGGACCGACAATCGCCATGGGATCCACACTTCCATATTCTGCCCGATATGCGATCATATTGATCGGAATCAACTGCAGAGAAGAAATATTGATGATAAGAAATGTACACATTTCATTGTTGGCGGTTCCATGAGGAACTGATTCAACATGAAGCATCCTTCGTTCTTCCTCCAATTGCTCCAGTTCTCCCATGGCCTTCAACCCTGCCGGCGTGGCAGCCCAGCCCAACCCCAGTATATTGGCAATCATATTGGCAGCAATCGCCTCCGCTGCCGGATGATCCTCTGGAAGTTTCGGAAACAAAAATCGGAGTATAGGGCGCATTTTCTTTGTCATCGCTTCCATTAACCCGGATACTTCTCCGATTTTTAAAATTCCACACCAAAAGGACATAATCCCAAGCATCGTGACACCCAGTGTTACAGCTTCTTTGGCTGAATTAATGGCACCTTCTGTCACTTCTCCCAATGTCCCGTGAAAAGCTCCCCATATAATTCCAACCAACATCATTCCTGCCCATAGATAGTTCAACATAAAAATCCCACCTTTCTGTCAAAGCTCTATGACAGTCGGATGGGATTTATTCTTAATATCCGCAGAGTTCCTTCATGACTTCCGGAACTGTTTCTATTGTCTTGCTTCGATATGCATTGCTTCCACAAAAGAGCAGTGCATCATCAACATTTCCATTTGCTGCATTGATCAATGCTCGTGTAATGCAGTAGGGAGTTTCTGCCGGATTGCAGTGCTCCAGACATCCAAAGCATTTATTTACAGGGATTCTTCCTTTCTGAACGCTCTCCAGGAACTTATTTTTGATCGCACGTCCCGGCATTCCTACCGGACTCTTTACGATCACGATATCTTCTTCATTTGCCTGAAGATATGCCTGTTTGTATGCCAAATCAGCATCACATTCCTCTGTTGTTACAAAACGAGTTGCTACCTGTACGCCATCAACACCTAATTCCATCTGACGTACGACATCATAATGATCGTACACGCCTCCTGCAACGATGATCGGAATGTCTTTTTTATATTTTTCCGCGAACTCTTTTACGGTTTTCATGATCTCGCGGATTTCTCTTTCATATTCGTTTTGTTTGTATGTTTTGGATACACATTCGGTATCGACACCGAGTTCTGTCAACTGCTCTTTTGAGAAACCGAGATGACCGCCGGCACACGGACCTTCAATCACAACGAAATCCGGGGCTGTCTTATGCTTTCGGTCCCACATTCGACAGATGACCATTGCAGATTTTGCAGACGATACAATAGGCGCCAGCATGGTCCGACGATTTTCTACTGTTGTTTCCTCTGCCTCTGAGACAAACTTCGGCATATCAATTGGAAGTCCTGCTCCGGAGATGATCACATCTGCTCCGGCTTTTACGGCCGCTTTCACATACTGACCGTATTCTTTCGTTGCTACCATGATGTTGAAACCGAGAATCCCTTCCGGTGCCAGCTTTCTCGCTTTTGCAAGCTCGTCATGAATGGCTTTTAAGTTGGCAGCCAAAGGATTTTTTTCAAAGTCCGGACGTCTGAATCCAATCTGAGCCGTGGATATGATACCGATTCCACCTGCTCTAGCAACTGCTCCGGCCAAAGAGGATAAACTGATTCCTACACCCATTCCGCCTTGAATGATCGGATAGTTTGCTGTAAGAGATCCGATTTTCAACGATTTTAATCTTGCCTTCTGTTCCATAATATTGTTTCCTTCCTATGGGTTAGAACTTACGGAATCGATCGTAACGACAATTCACCAGTTCTACTTCCTCTTTTCCACTCCAGCGATTAAAAAATTCCATCAGCGCATGGTCCAGGATCTTCTGAATCTGTGGGAGCGTTTCACGACTTGCCGGCTCCTCCTCTGCAATTACATGTTCAATAATCCCAAGAGTTTTCAGCTCTTTCGCTGTGATTTTCATGACTTTGGCAGCTTCATCTGCCTTTTTGCTATCCTTCCAGAGAATAGATGCAAATCCTTCCGGTGATAAAACCGAATAAATAGAGTTTTCCATCATCCAGACTTCATTCGCGACTGCCATTGCCAGAGCACCGCCGCTGCCGCCTTCGCCAATAACGATGGAAAGAATCGGAACTTTTAGTGCAGCCATTTCAAATAAATTTCTTGCGATGGCTTCTCCCTGGCCACGTTCCTCGGCTTCAATTCCGCAAAATGCTCCTGGTGTATCGATCAGACAAACGATCGGTCTTCCAAATGTTTCAGCCTGCTTCATCAAACGCAGAGCCTTTCGATATCCATCCGGAGACGGCATTCCAAAATTTCTGGTAATATTTTCCTTTGTTGTTTTTCCTTTTTCCTGTCCGATCACAGTCACAGGCATTCCATGGAAACTGGCGATACCGCCAATGATCGCACCATCGTCTTTGTACAGACGATCTCCATGAAACTCCATAAAATCATCGAACAGAACTTGGATATAATCAGAAGCAACAAGACGATCCGATTTTCTGGAAAGCTGAACCGACTCCCAGGCACCTCGCATAATCTTTTTTGCCTGTTTTTTTGCAGAATGGATATAGTCGCTTTCTGCGGCGATTTCAGCCACTGCTTCGTGATGTTCATTCACACCACGGTGCAGTTTTAAGATTTGTGCCAGCGTCCCTTTCATCTCTTCTCGTTTTACGATCTTATCAATAAAACCATGTTCCAGTAAGAATTCTGCTCTCTGGAATCCGTCCGGAAGTTTCTGTCCAATGGTCTGTTCAATTACTCTTGGACCTGCAAAGCCGATCAATGCTCCCGGCTCCGCAAGGATGATGTCTCCCAACATGGCAAAACTTGCTGTTACACCTCCTGTTGTCGGATCTGTAAGAACACTGATAAACAACTGACCCGCATCATGATGGCGCTTCAGTGCTGCCGATGTTTTTGCCATCTGCATCAGAGAGATCATTCCCTCCTGCATTCTGGCACCTCCGGAACAGGCAAATAAAATCACCGGTAATTTTGCCTGTGTAGCACGTTCTACCGCTCTTGTGATCTTTTCACCCACGTTGTGACCCATACTGCTCATCAAAAATCTTGCATCGCACACGCCAATGACAGCCGGATAACCGCCGATCAGAACATAACCTGTGACAATTGCCTCGTTTAACTTCGTTTTTTCCTGTGCCGCAAGGATCTTTTTTTCATAACCTGGAAACTGAAGCGGGTTGGAAAGTTCCATTTCTTGATCCCACTCTTCGAAAGTTCCCGCATCTGCGATCATCTGGATCCTGCGATATGCACTGACACGGAAATATCCACCACATTTCGGGCAGATGTTAAGGTTTGCATGGACATCCTCCACGTAAATCGGTTTTCCGCATTTATTACATTTTCGCCAGAGATCTGCCGGAATTTTCTGTTCTGCACTCTCTTGTTTTACATTATATTTTGTATCAATTTTTGTATATGTTTTTTTAAACATATCTCTAATCATGCAAGGACATCCTTTCTGTCTGATTTACAAAGACTTTTCCACATTTCTCTGACGGAAACCATTGTTTCTCCACATTTATTTACAATACTCCGGAAAATGTGTCTGGATAAAATTTGTGTCCACATCTCCGGTTTCAAAATCCGGATTGCTCAGTATCTCATACTGGAAATCCAGATTTGTTTTGATTCCTCCGATTACCAACTCTCCAAGTGCACTGCGCATCTTTGCAATAGCAGAATCTCTGTCTTTATCGTGTACGATCAATTTCAGGATCATAGAATCATAATTGGATGGAATCGTATACTGGTTATATACAGCCGTATCAACGCGAACCCCTCGTCCTCCCGGAAGATGGAGCTCCTGAATGGTTCCCGGACATGGCATAAAATTCTTTTCCGGATTTTCTGCGTTGATCCTGCACTCGATCGCATGACCAGCAATCGTAATATCTTCCTGTTTTACAGAAAGCGGCTCACCTGCCGCAATTCGGATCTGTTCTTTGATCAGATCCATATCTGTGACAGCTTCTGTTACCGGATGCTCCACCTGAATGCGGGTGTTCATTTCCATGAAGTAAAAGTTCCCGTTTTGATCCAGTAAGAATTCGATGGTTCCTGCGTTTTCATATTCAACGGCTTTCGCTGCGCGAACTGCGGTCTCGCCCATGCGGGCACGAAGTGCTGAGGAAATTGCCACAGAAGGAGCCTCTTCCAGAACTTTCTGATGGCGCCTCTGAATCGAACAGTCGCGTTCTCCTAAGTGAATAACATTTCCATGCCTGTCAGCCAGAATCTGGAATTCAATATGTCTCGGACGCTCGACAAATCGTTCAATGTACATCGTGTTATCTGAAAATCCTTTGACGGACTCCATCTGAGCATTGTGGAAATTTGCCTCAAAATCTTCTTCCGAACGAGAAACACGCATTCCCTTTCCTCCGCCGCCACTGGATGCCTTGATCATAACCGGAAAACCAACTTCTTTTGCAGTCTGCAATCCTTCTTCTACCGTAAATACCGGTTCTTTACTGCCTGGAACAACCGGAACACCGGCCTCGATCATGGTTTTTCTGGCTTCTGATTTGTTTCCCATTTTGTTGATAATATCCGCAGACGGACCTATAAATCGAATACTGCACTTCTCACAAAGTTCCGCAAACTTCGCATTTTCTGATAAAAAACCGAATCCCGGATGAATCGCATCAGCTTTCGCTGCAACACACGCAGAAAGGATTCGTTCCATATCCAGATAACTTTCCGACGACGGTGCCGGACCGATACAAATGGCTTCATCCGCTAACATGGTATGGAGTGCATCTTTGTCTGCCGCGGAATATACAGCAACCGTCTTAATTCCCATTTCTCTGCATGCACGAATGATACGGACCGCGATCTCTCCACGGTTTGCGATCAAAATTTTCTGAAACATTTCTTCACCAGCCTAACCCATTATTTTCCTTTGATCTTCTTTCATTTAAGAAACAGCAAATGTCAGCTCTGCAGTCACTGCCACTTTGCCATCCACGGTCGCGATTGCTTTACCGATTCCGACCGGGCCTTTCTGCTTGATAATTTCACACTCCAGACGAAGTTTATCGCCCGGAACTACTTTCTTTTTGAATTTGACGTTATTCATGCCGCCAAAATATGCAACCTTACCCTTATTTGTTTCCAAACTCAAGATTGCTGCTGCTCCGGTCTGCGCCAACGCCTCCACGATTAATACCCCCGGCATTACCGGCTCCTGTGGAAAATGGCCTTGGAAATACGGCTCATTATAGGTCACACATTTATATCCAACCGCGCGAACACCCGGTTCCATCTCTTCAATACCGTCAATTAGAAGAAACGGATGTCTGTGCGGAATTATTTCCTGAATTTCTTTTATTCCTAACATATTGATCCTCCTGCCTTCGTCTAAAGGATTTCATCCTCTTAACGAATCACAATTAAAGGCTGTCCATATTCAACAGTGTCCTCATTATTCACCAGAATGGCTTCCACAACACCATCGAATTCACTTTCTATCTCATTCATCAGCTTCATCGCCTCAACGATACCGACTACCTGGCCTTTTTTTACACGGTCACCAACCTTAACAAAACATTCAGCATCCGGAGATGGAGCACTGTAGAATGTTCCTACTAATGGGCAGGAAATTACATTTCCTGTATACACTATACTGTCAATATTCTGATCAGAGCTGTCATTCGGAGTTGCCACTGTTGTTTCTGCCGAAACCACAGCTGGAATTACTGTCGGAGCAGATACCGTTACCATCTGTTTTTCCCGTTTCATCACAAGTTTTGTATCTCCCTGCTCCAGCTCAAACTTTGTAAGACCGTTGTCAGAAACAGCTTTCATCAATTCAATGATTTCTTTGACTTCCATACTCCGGCTCCTTATTCCTCGAATTTTTTTACTAACAGGCTGGCATTATGTCCGCCAAATCCCAGTGAGTTACTGATCGCATAGTTCACATCCATGTGAACACCTTCGCCCTTTGTATAATCCAGATCACATTCCGGATCCTCCACCTGAAGACCGGCTGTTGCATGTACAAATCCATTCTCGATCGCTTTCACACAAACAATCAGTTCGACTCCGCCCGCTGCACCAAGAAGGTGTCCGATCATGGATTTTGTAGAGTTGATCTTCACATATTTTGCATGTTCTCCCAGTGCTGACTTAATCGCTTTTGTTTCAAACAGATCGTTGTGATGAGTGGCTGTGCCATGTGCATTCACATAGTCGATCTGTTCCGGCTGAATTCCTGCATCATGGATTGCATTGATCATCGCTCTCGCCGCACCGCTTCCGTCTTCTGCCGGAGAAGTAATGTGATACGCATCACTGGTGGCACCATATCCGACCAGTTCCGCATAGATTCTTGCACCACGGGCTTTCGCATGTTCCAGAGATTCCAGTACCACAATTCCGGCACCTTCACCGATTACAAATCCATCGCGCTCTTTATCGAACGGAATCGATGCGCGCGCCGGATTTTCTGATGTGGAAAGAGCGGTAAGACCTGCAAATCCAGCCACACCGATCGGTGTAATACATGCCTCTGCACCGCCTGCCACCATCACATCTGCATCTCCATACTGAATGGTACGCATCGCTTCACCAATGCTGTTTGTACCGGACGCACATGCCGTTACAACATCGATATTTTTTCCTTTTAAACCAAACTGAATGGAAATATTTCCTGCTGCCATATTTCCGATCATCAGCGGTACCATCAGCGGATTCACACGACCCGGACCTTTTTCTGTTAATTTTGTATGTTCTTTTTCAATGACCTGTAAACTTCCGACACCAGAACCAACACTGACTCCAACGCGAAACGGATCTTCCTGCTCCATGTGTATGCCTGCATCTTCCAATGCTTCTTTTGCCGCTGCCACTGCAAACTGGGAGAAACGTTCCATACGTCTTGCAGCTTTCGGATCCATGTACTGTTTCGCATCAAAATCCTTTACCTCTGCTGCCAGTTTTGCCTTATATTCTGTCGCATCAAAAGCTGTGATCGGACCAAATCCAATCTTCTTTTCTTTCAGACCGTTCCAAAATGTATTTACATCGTTTCCGATCGGAGTAATGGCTCCAAGACCAGTCACTACTACTCTGTTCATATCTCAAATCTCCTTATATTTACATCGCCATACCGCCGTCGACCTGGATTACCTGACCGGTGATATAACCTGCATGATCAGATGCAAGGAATGCAACTGTCTCTGCAATATCTTTGGTCTGTCCAAATCGTTTTAACGGGATCTGGTCTCCCATCGCTTTCTTTACATCCTCTGAAAGTACGGCTGTCATTTCTGTTTCGATGAATCCAGGAGCAACCGCATTGGAAGTGATCCCACGGCTGCCGAGTTCTCTCGCTACAGACTTTGTAAGACCGATCACTCCGGCTTTTGACGCGCAGTAGTTTGCCTGCCCTGCATTTCCCATCACTCCGGATACCGAGGAAATGTTGATAATACGTCCGGATTTCTGCTTTAACATCTGTCTTGCAACATGTTTTACACAGTTGAATGCACCTTTTAAATTTGTGGAAAGAACCGCATCAAAATCCTCTTCAGACATTTTCATGATCAAATTGTCTCTGGTGATTCCTGCATTGTTTACCAGAATATCCAGACGACCATAAGTTTTTACAACACCATCGATCAGCTCTTTTGCCTGTTCAAATTCCGCAACATTGCACTGCACTGCCTCTGCATGTCCACCATTTGCTTCAATCTCTTTTACAACTTCCTCAGCTTTTGCCTGGGAACCATGATAGTTGACTACTACAGTTGCTCCGTAACAAGCAAGTGTCACTGCGATCTGACGTCCGATACCACGGCTCGCACCTGTAACAAGTGCAATCTTTCCGGTTAAATCCATAACATTTCACTCCTAGTTTAATTTTGCCAAGTCTTCGACTTTTTCAATATTGATCACCGTAACATTACGGTCAATTTTTTTGATAAATCCAGCCAGTGTTTTGCCCGGTCCAATCTCAATAAAGCGATCAACACCATCCGCGATCATGGCTTCTACACTCTGCTGCCAACGAACAGAAGAAGATACCTGCTTTGTCAGCAATGGTTTTACCTCTCCTGCAGTTCTTACGTATTCTGCATTCACATTTGCAACATATGGAATGTTCGGCTCATGTACCGGAATATTCTCCAGAAACTCGCCCAGTTTATTCCCTGCTTCTTCTAACAAATAAGAATGGAAAGGGCCACTGACATTTAACGGAAGTACGCGTCTTGCACCGGCCTCCTTCAGTTTTTCCGCTGCAAGCTCCACCGCATCCAGTTTGCCGGAAATCACAATCTGGCCAGGACAATTATAATTTGCCACCTGAACATTCTCGAGCGGATCGACAACTGCATTGATCTGTTCTGCAGTCATTCCCAAAACAGCACTCATTCCGCCAATTCCTGCCGGAACTGCTTCCTGCATGAGAATTCCCCTGCGACGTACCGTTAAAATCGCATCCTCCACACTTATAACTCCCGCTGCGGCCATCGCCGGATATTCGCCCAGGCTCAGACCCGCGGCCACATCTGCCTTGACTCCCATCTCTTCTATGACTTTCCACATAGCCAAGCTGGTGGTTACCATCGCCGGCTGTGTATACTCGGTTATATCCAGTCGATCATTGGTCTCAAAACAAAGATCCGGAACAGAAAATCCCAAAAGTTCCGATGCACGATCAAAAATCTTGCGTCCGATCTCTGTCTTTTCGTAAAAATCTTGTCCCATACCGCAAACCTGCGCTCCCTGACCGGGAAAAATAAATGCTGTCTTACCCATGTACGTTCTCCGTATCTTCTATCTTCTTCCAAGCAGTTTCATTGTCTGCTCCATCATTTCTTCAATCATCTCACTGCAAGTCTGTTCTTTTGAGATCATTCCTGCAATCTGACCAGCCATGACTGTGCCGTTTGTCACATCACCTTCAACAACTGCTTTTCTCAGCGCACCAAGTGTCAGATACTCAAGCTCTTCAAAACTCTTTCCTTCTGCTTCCAGCTTTCCGTACTCTCTCGTCATTTGATTTCTCAGACTGCGGACCGGATGCCCGTGACTTCTGCCTGTAACAGCTGAATCAATATCTTTTGCCTTGAGCACGCGTTCTTTATAATTTGCATGTATGATGGATTCTTTCGCCACCAAAAATCTGGTTCCCATCTGAACCGCCTCTGCGCCCAACATAAAAGCCGCTGCAATTCCTCTTCCATCTCCGATACCTCCCGCTGCAATAACCGGAATTGATACCGCATCAACCACCTGAGGAACCAACGCCATTGTCGTCGTTTCACCAATATGACCACCGGACTCTGTACCTTCTGCAACAACTGCATCAGCACCGGCTTTTTCCATCATTCTTGCCAGAGCAACGGAAGCCACGACCGGGATTACTTTGATTCCTGCCTCTTTCCACATTTTCATGTATTTGCCTGGATTTCCGGCACCGGTTGTTACAACCTTTACGCCTTCTTCCACAACAACCTTTGCAATTTCGTCTGCATGCGGACTCATCAGCATGATATTGACACCAAACGGTTTCTTTGTCAGTTCTTTCGCCTTACGAATTTCCCCGCGGACCACATCTGCCGGTGCATTGGCTGCTCCGATCAGGCCCAGGCCTCCGGCTTCTGAAACCGCCGCCGCCAGATGATGCTCCGCTACCCAGGCCATTCCGCCCTGGATAATCGGATATTCAATCCCAAGTAACTCGGTAATTTTTGTTTTCATTTTTTGCTCCTGTTCTTCAGCTTTCTGTTATTTCAGGAATTATTCTTCAACACCCTTGCTCTTGATGTAGTTGATCACATCACCCACTGTTACCATTCCCTGAAGATCCTCAGCCGGAATCTCTACGGAATATTCATCTTCCAGCGCCATTACAAGTTCAAATAAATCAAGAGAATCTGCCCCAAGATCATCCTTAAATTTGGACTCCGCTGTGATCGCCTCCGCATCAATACCTAACTGATCTGCAATTAATTCTTTCATTTTCTCTAACATGATTTCTAATCTCCTTTTTATATTGTTTTATTTGATTTTCAAAGTATTAAGTTAAAAAAATTTATCTCCACTCAAGAAGCACCGCTCCCCAAGTCATTCCTGCACCAAATCCGGACATGATGATCTTATCACCTTGTTTCAACATCCCTTTCTTCAGCATATCATCCAACAGCAACGGGATTGAGGCAGTTGATGTGTTTCCGTATTTTGAAATCGTCATTGGGAATTTATCCATGGGTTCTTTTAATCTTCTGGCTACTGCCTCAACGATTCTTTCATTCGCCTGATGCAGAACATAATATGCGATTTCTTCCTTCGATATCTGATTTTGCTTCATCAGCGTCTCGATACTTTCCGGAACACGTTTTACCGCAAATCGGAACACTTCCTGACCATCCATGGTCATAAATCCCAACTCCGGTTTTTCTCCTGTGAGGAAATTTCCAAGTGTTCTGGACGTACATTTCAGAGAATCACCTTTTGTACCGTCCGATCCCATCAACATATCGATCACACCAGATTCCTCATTTTTCAAAACCGCTGCACCCGCACCGTCACCAAACAGGACACAAGTAGATCGATCCTCCCAGTTGGTTACTTTGCTTAGCGTTTCTGCACCTATGATCAAAGCATTCTGATAAATGCCTGCCTTAAAAAATCCCTGCACAATATTCAATGCAAAAATAAATCCTGCACAGGCTGCAGACACATCAAACGCTGCTGCATTTACCGCACCGATCTTGGCCTGGACCTCACACGCTCCACTCGGGTAATTGCAGTCCGGAGAAGAAGTTCCCAAAATGATCAAATCCAATTCTTCCGGCTTTACTCTTGCTGCCTCCAATGCACGTCTGGCTGCTTCTGCTGCCAAATCAGATGTTCCTTCTTTTATAGAAATCCGCCGTTCTCTGATTCCGGTTCGACTGGAAATCCACTCATCACTTGTTTCAACAATCTTCGCCAAATCGTCATTCGTCACAATTGTTTGCGGTACATATGCACCGATTCCTGCAATTCTGGCTGTCATAGTACTTTCCTGCGCTTTTCCAATATTTTTATTAGTTTGAAATTCAAACTATATGCACATAATACTTTGAGTTTCAAAATTTGTCAAGAATATTTTTTCATAAAAATAAAAACAGACTGGCCAAAATCATTCCTGACCAGTCTATTTATAATTTTTCTTATTAATTCAATTCATTATACCAGAATTTGCCATCAATCATCGTTGCCTTACAACGAGTCATATTGCTCAGCGGATGTCCGTCGAAAATCGCCAGATCTGCATCTTTTCCTGCTTCGAGACTTCCGATTCTGTGATCCAGTTTCAATACTTTCGCTGCATTGATTGTTAATGCTTTAAACGCTGTTTCCTCAGAAAGACCATATGCCATCGCTACGCCAGTCTCCTCCGGAAGCCACTGTGTCGCAGTTTCTGCATCTGCAGTCAATGCGAACTCAACACCTGCTTTCTCTAACAGCGCCGGATTTTCAATAG
This sequence comes from Pilosibacter sp., assembly GCA_045658685.1. Lineage (GTDB taxonomy): Bacteria > Bacillota > Clostridia > Lachnospirales > Lachnospiraceae > Pilosibacter. Next base: position 2,564 of record JAZOVL010000270.1, on the reverse strand, counting down.
TACAATCCCACACTTCCATCTTACCCGGAATCATACGCATCGGACCAACCACACATGTGACATTCTTTTCTGCAAGAATATCTGCAATCTTATAACCTTCAGTTGCATGCTCTATCGTAAATTCCAAACCAAATTCCTCTGCAATTCGGATTGCCGTCATGATATCGTCCGCACGATGACAATGGATTCTGCAGCGCATCTCACCTCGAACAACCGGAACAAGAGCCTCTAATTTAAAATCTCTTTTTACTTTCTTGTCTTCTTTTTCAGCAAGAAGATCATCCGAATACTGCTTCGCCTGGAACAATGCCTCACGGAGTACAGCGCCAGTACCCATACGAGTCATCGGCATCTTTTTCTGACCACCGTAGGCGCCCTTCGGATTCTCGCCCAAAGCCATCTTCATCATTTCTGTTCCCGGAATAATGATATCCTCAATGCATCTTCCGTTTTTCAGCTTAAATGCAATACCTGTACCACCGATCACGTTGGCAGAACCAGGCATCGTATAACATGTGGTAAAACCGGCTTTGCGAACCGGTTCATACGCAATTCCAAAGGGATTCAGCGCATCGATAATGCGAATATGTGCAGTAACCGGATTGGTCACTTCATTACCGTCATCACCCATTCCTTTTGTTCTTGGCTCACTCATAGCAGAAAAATGACAGTGAGCATCGATAAATCCCGGAGTCACCCATTTTCCACCTAAATCCATCACTTCCGCATCTGTCGGAATCTCCACATCCACACCAACGGCTTTAAAAATACCGTCCTCTACTAAAATTGTTGCATTGTCTAAGATGCCGTTCGTAATTGTAACAGCTTTGCAGTTTGTTAACGCAATCATGGTTACCTCTCCTTTTACTTTTACTAAAATTCTATTTCGTCCACAATTTGAGGTAGAATCACTCCTTCGCACTATACCGTTATTATACTATTTTTTAAACGGAACCTCAAGAAATATCACTGATTGAACTGCTGGTACATTGTTTCATTTTTCTGTGTTTGCTATAATTTCTTCACGGGCACTGCGATTTACGGTAGGCGGTTTATTCCTCCATTGCTTGGAGGGAATGTTGCCCTCTGAGTACATAGAAATCCTGTGATTTTTTCATGGGAAATCTGAGAAAGGAGGGATTGCTTATGATTACTCTTTCAGACATGATGACATTAATCAGTCTTGTATTGACAGCCATCGCTTTTGGTTACTCAATCAGAAAGCATTAAGATACAAAAATAACCGCCCCAACGACCAATTGATGCGGTTATCTTTGACCTAATCATCGAGGAACAAACCGTCTATCGGCCGTGCCTCTTTTCTATCTTCATATTATCACTATTTGTATTACATTACAAGTACCTGGCGGTTGTTAGGGAAATTTCCTTACTCCTATTGACAATTATATTCTACAACTGTAGAATATAATTACATACTACATTTGTAGAATAAATATTTCAGACTCTTCGGGAGGGATCATAATGAAGTTAGAATGCTTATATGCTCCGCACCAGTATCGTGAAAACGAAACATGGTTCAATGAATGTGCAGATCAAGGGCTACATTTGGAAAAATGGGGGGCTACACATGCCACATTCTCTGATGAGGAAAAATATGAATTCCAATACTGGATCGATGCCGATAACGGAGGCGCAACACCAAACGGTCACCGGCAAAGCGAATTAGAGCGCCTTGGATACGTGTATGTAACTTCTGCACCTGGCGGATTTTTTCATGTATACCGAGCACCAAAAGGGACTCCTGATATTCCGGATAATAGAAAATTAAGGAAACAAGCCGGTATTTTTTATAATTCTTATAACTGGTTTATTCTTTTGTTTTACCCGCTGATCTTTATATACTATGATTTTGTATTTATCCGTAGTTTACGAAATCCGGAACTTGCGAGCGCACAGGATATCCGACTTACGCTCATCGGTCTTTTTCTTGTTTCTTTTATGCTTATACAGTGCTTTCGTGATCTGGCCAAAAGAATCCGCTTTGCCATCGACCTATCCAAACCGGTCGTACATGAACGTGTTATTTTAAAGAAACCGAGGATTAAATATGCGGTGCTAGAGAAATACAGCAGAATTTTTTACTTTCTCTTTTTTATAATAAGCACCATTCTCAGTGAGATGTAAACTAAAAGGAGGTATCCCTATGTCAAACACGATCCGAAAACTGCCCGATGCCGAACTGGAAGTGATGCAGGCCATCTGGTCATGCACACCTCCGGTTTCCCGTACGAATATTGATGCAATTTTAAAAGACACGCATCCAATGGCGCTGACCACACTCTTGACGCTATTGACAAGATTATCAGAAAAAGGCTTTGTTCAAATTGAAAAAGTCGGCCGCAGTTCCAGGTATTATCCGCTTGTCTCCAAACAGGAGTATCTTGCAGATCAGGGAAAACGATTTTTCAACAAACTTTGTGGAGGAAATCTCTCCACTTTTGCAAACGCACTCTGTGACAGTGGGCTTACGAAAGACGAACTGGTGGAACTCCGCAGCCTTTTGGAAAGGAATGAACTATGACATCTGATCTGAAACTTCGCAT
>JAZOVL010000269.1:0-2512 GCA_045658685.1 Pilosibacter sp. | reverse complement strand
GAAACGGACACTCTGGAACAAAGAGTCTGGCATATTCGGCACATTACCGGCAACCATCATAACCGCCATGGCTTCACCGATGGCACGTCCAACACCGAGAACCACAGAAGCTGCGATACCGCTTTTTGCGGCAGGCACAGAAACCTTAAAGTAAGTTTCCATAGTTGTTGCACCCAGAGCAAGGGATGCGTCCTCGTATTCCTTGGGTACTGCATCCAAAGCGGTAATGGACATCTTGATAATGGACGGCAGAATCATAATTGCCAGAACGATGATTGCCGCAAGCAAACTTGCGCCATCAGGCACATGAAAAATCTTTCGAATGCCCGGAATCAGTACCAACATACCTACCAGACCGTAAACCACGGAAGGAATACCGGCAAGCAGGCTCACCGCAGACTGCATCACGGATTTTACCTTGGAAGATGCCAGTTTGGAGAGATATACGGCGGTCATAAATCCAACCGGAACACCGATTACGATAGAACCGGCAGTTCCGTAAATACTGGTCAGAATGAAGGACAGAATTCCATATTTCGGCTGGGTTGCGGTAGATGCCCATTCTTTGCCGAACAGGAAATCCACCAGACCAATCTCACCAATGGCAGGGATACCGGATACCACCAGATAAACCGTAATCAACAGAACACAGCCAACCGTAATCAGACCCAATAGGAGAAATATTCCGTGAATGACTTTTTCTAAAACTTGGTTTTTCTTCATAAATTTTCCTCACAGCAGCATAGCGACGGTCTATAGCATAACCGTCGCATCTGCTTGTTTCTTAGTTTGCAGGAACCACACCGGCTGCGGAGATGATCTCGTTTGCATCAGAGGAAGTGATATAATCGAAGAACTTCTGTGCAGCTTCGCTCAGCTTGGCATCGGTCTTGGTTACCAGAACGAAGGGACGCTGGACAACATAGCTGCCATCCTTGATGGTTCCTTCGGTAGGAGCAACACCATCCACGATCACAGCCTTAACAGTATCTTTTACAGAGGCAACAGAGGCATAGCCGATGGCACCGGGATTCTGGGAAACAGTGGTAATGACGTCGCCGGTAGATGTCAGCTCCTGACGGTACTGGCAGGCGTCCTCAGTATCGGTGATGGACTCAAAGCCGTCACGAGTACCGCTACCTGCTTCACGACCAATCAGAACGATTTCTGCATCGTTGCCGCCAACCTCAGACCAGTTGGTGATCTCACCGGTGTAGATCTTGGCAATGGTTTCAACGCTCAGATCCGCAACAGGGTTTTCGGGATGCACAATGATGGCGATACCATCGTAGGCCAGAACGGTGCCGGTGAGGCCGGATGCCTTTTCTTCATCCTTCAAATCACGGGAGCTGAGGCCGATATCGCAGCGGCCTTCCTGCACAGCCTTGATGCCGGAACCGGAGCCGGTAGGATTGTAAGTAAAGCTAATGCCGGTATCGTTCTGGAAAGCTTCACCCAGAGCACCAATCACCTTCTCCATAGAGGTGGAACCGTCGGTAGTGACAGAGCCAGTAGTTTTGCCGCATCCTGCAAGCATGGAGAAAGCCAGAACTGCGACCATCATTATAGTAAGAATCTTTTTCATGTTAGTATCTCCTTTCAGATAACGAGTTTTGTTTAGATTTCCTTAGTACAGGTATCATTTTAGGATTGCCATGTGAAATCAAAAATACAAAGAATGTGAAATCGAAGTCAAATCGCACAAGTTTGTTTTGAAAGAGAAAGAGCGCAGGTGCAGGAAAACTCACCTACGCCCTCTTACTTCTTCTGCGTGTTTGCAACAGCCACGATATCGCCAACCCCATCCAATACCATTGTAGGCCCATAGGCGAAGGTATCAATGGTATGTCTACCGGAAACGCCGGATAGAATTACTATTTGGCAGTTTCATTTCTTCCTTCTCTTTCATTTTTATGAAATCAAATTTATACAGTCATTATTATTTTATTATTGTGTAATAAATTTTAGAATGTTATTTTTTTATCTTTTTTAATTTTTTAAAAAATTCTCTTGATTTTTCTATCCAAGTATATTATACTCATATTTGTTGTTAAACATAATAACTAAGCGCCTCTAGCTCAGTTGGTAGAGCACCTGACTCTTAATCAGGGTGTCCAGGGTTCGAGCCCCTGGAGGCGCAGGAAGCACTGTTTTTGGACATTTGTCTGGGGACGGTGTTTTTTTGTATATCATAATTTCTCTCTATGACTAAAGGTCTATCCTTTTCCTTTATTGTATTTTATCCACAGATAAGATATAATACCAACATATTTATAAACCTTAATTTACAATACCATAAAGGAAACTGTGGGAATTTTTATTTTATTTATGAGCAGAAAACAAAGGAATCTGATATGTAGTATTCTAATTCTTATTATGTTTTTTATCGGAATGTGTTCAATAATAGAAAGAACAGATTCCCTTTCTTCGTTTTCTCAGCTTACTCTTGCTGATTCAGATACCATAGAAGCAATAAAACATGATACTATACTAATTTACAGTTCCGGCAATA
>JAZOVL010000268.1:0-4236 GCA_045658685.1 Pilosibacter sp. | reverse complement strand
TGGCGATCAGGTGAGATACCTGCATCGCTTTATCTTTCGCCTGCTGTCCAGTCAGGATATATTCACCCTTTACATAACCAGTCACTTTACCGGAACGGATCTTATACCAGCCATCATCTGTCTTACTTAAAATATCACAGCCGGCGTTACTCTCTAACTTACCGATGATCTTACCGGATGTTTCACTTGGGTTATCACGGATGTTCAGGTACGTGGAAACATTGGACACACCGAGATTGTCATAGAGACTCAGTACCGTTGTTCTCATATCCTGCTTATGCGCTTCGTCCAGTGCCATTCGAATCTCCACATAATCTGCAGAAATATATCCATCTTCTATCTGGGTCCAACCGTCTTCCATACCTCTGACCAGATAACGCTCGCCCTTTAAAACCTGACCGACGATCTCACCATCCTGACAGGCTTCAGAACGAACATTTAACTTGTCAGCCTGAACGACTGCACGCTCTGCCACAAATTCAGCTGCCATCTCTCTGGCTTTATCACCTGTGTGTATGTACTGGGCACTGACGTATCCGGTCACTCCGCCGGAAGAAATCTTGTACCAGCCCTCATTGGATGTATCCACGATCTCGCATGCCGCACCGCGGTACAACTTACCGATTACTTCACCAAAACTCTCCGGTGTTTTTCGAACATTCAGATAACCGGAAACCTCTGCGATTCCTAGATTGGCATAGCCATCCAGGATTCCCTGCACTTTCGCTTCCACTGCCTGCGATTCGATTTCCTCTGCGGAAAGTGTTGTCTCCAATACAATAGAAATCGGTTCTGCAATTGTTTCCGGTGCCGGAGTCGTCTCCAGAGCCGCTGAAACGGTCTCGATCTTCATCCTGGCCACACCATCATTCATTCGTGGTCCCACCATACCGCCAACAATCGCCACAGCTGCAACAACTGCAGCGGCGACGCCTGCAACAGCGACATATTTTGAAGAACTGCTTTCTTTCTTTTGTCTTCTGTGTGTCTTCTTCTCTTCAGCCATCTATCTTTTCATCTCCCGGTGTCTCACTGACTTTTCTTTACATAATTTATTACAAAAGTATTACAAATAATCTCATTACATTCTATCAAAATACGAGATACATGTCAACTACCAGTCGACGACACGGTCCACGATAGCCTGCTGTTCTGTACTGGTTCGCCGTAGATATATTCGTGTTGTTTCAATGCTCTCATGCCCCATCAGATCGGCCAGCAAGGCAATGTCATTGAACCGTTCCAGAAAGCTTTTTGCATATCGGTGGCGAAATGAATGGGGATATACGACCGAAGGATCCAGTTCATATCGGTTGGCCAACACTTTCAGCTGACCTGCGATTCCTCTGGTCGTAATCTTCTTTCCCTGACGATTTAAAAAGAGGAAGCCGCTCTCCTGACCACGTTCTCTCAGCCAGGCGAGCGCTTCCTCACGCAATGCCTTCGGTATGTAGATTCGCCGGAGTTTTCCGCCTTTCGAATACAGATCCACATATCCAATTTTTACATGTTCCACCTTGAACTGAACCAGTTCACTGACTCGCACTCCGGTCGCTCCCATAAAACGTACTACAAAATACCAGAATGTATCACCGTCTTCTTTCAGACGGTTCTTCAGGTATTCATAATCCGCTTCACTGATCACATTTTCCAGAAATGCTTTTTGCTGCACTCTTACAAACTGCAGACTCCAATCCTGTTTTCCGATGCTGTCCAGATAACAATTCATGGCTCGGATTCGCAGGTTGACGGTCTGAGGTTTGTACGATTCGATCAGCCACATCTTGTACGCCCGCAGATTCCGTTTGTTTACAGAACCAAACTTTGTAAAATACTGCCTGACCGCGAATGTGTAGGAAATAATCGTATTTTCCGACAGATTCGTACTCCTTAAATGCATTTCAAACTTGTCCATTTTCATATTGAAAGACCTCCTTTCAATATGATTGTAACAAGACTATCCCGATGTAAAATCTACAATTTTCTTAATTTTGAATCAAAAAATGATTAATCCTGTTTACCAAGTGTCTGGAAATGCTCCATGTTGCCATAGAGTTTCAGGATTCTGCCAAACTCCTCTTCATTGTAGAAGGAGCAGTTGCCGTTGCCGTACATCTTCGCAACTTCGATCATGAATCTTGCAGCACCTTCCATATCCTCTAAATGAGAAGCGCCTGTTGCGCAGCCTGCAACTGCAGTCTCAGTTGTGATTGCAACTCCTACAACCGGTGCTTTTGTTGCTGTTGCCGGCTGAAGAATGCTGTTCAGATGGTAAAGACCGTTTCCGTACGGTGTGATATCCTGCTGGCTCAGTGCGAATACAACCGGAAGTTTACCAGTTGTGGACTGCATGACATCAAGAATATCCTCACTGACACGAAGGATATAACCTTCTTTTACGGTCGGAGAAATTGCAAAACCACGATGATTAATCACGCGGTTGCCCTTTGTCGTATCAACCACCAACACTGCATCCAGTTCCGGAGTCACTTCTTCTTTATTTACCTGCCATGTTTCGACCGGAGAGTTCATAAACGGAACCGGCTCATGCGGAGTTGTCGGAGCATTCGGACACACGTGTGTGGATACGAATACATCGCCCTCCAGGAAATCACCTTTTTTCTGCATATCCAGAAGTTTTGCTGCGATTGCAAGTGCTGTGATCGCACCGTCACCGTCGGATACGAAACCGAGCTGTTCCGGTCTTGCACCAAGTCCGCCAAGACGGCCTAAAATACCGATGGTTTTTGCTGTACCGCCGTTTGTCTTACCATTCTTGCCCGGAATCATGATTCTTACCATATCTGTGTGTCCCTTTGGACCTACTAACGGATATGTTTCAACTTTGCAATCCGGAACGATGGAACGAAGATAATCAACTACCTGTGCGCCGGACGCACTTGCACTGTCAAGAATGTCAAAAAGCTCAATAAACTGTTTGTAAAGCATAATCAGTTTCCCTCCTGCGTTTCAGGCCGCCGCCAATAAATTCTATTTTATTTCTTTATAAATCCTTCTTCCTCGTAGTACCTTTCGGCACCTTTATGAAGCGGAATTGGAAGATCATTACACAAAAACGTCTTTTCCTGCATTGCTGCCATAAATTTATGGCCGCCTGTGTAAACCGGACCATTTAAATCCAGGGCTTTCGCAATTTCATAAGCCAGATCTTCATCCATATCCTCACTTGCACACAGCAATACTTTCATACCGAATGTCGGAATATCTTCGTCCTGACCATTGTATGTTCCCGCAGGAATGATCGTTTTAAAATATCGATCATCCATTTTCAGGATCTGCTCCAGCTCCTCCTCGGTATATCCCAATACAACCGTCTCATATTCGGCCGCCAACGCCTCGTGAGCACGATATGGAACGGTTGAAAATGCGTGGACCGCGTCTGCCGTTTCGCGCTTAATATGTTCCACACTGTTGGTAAGACTGTCCGAGTAAACTTCTGTATTACTCAGGTTAATCCCCATGACTTCATACACCATATCTGAAGCCAGTTCCGTCGCCGATGCAACAGGTCCTGAAGAAATGATTTTTCCCTTCAACTGGTTTACCTGGGTCAATTCAGACTTTTCCAAGGCCATCCAACCGGAAACTTCCTGATAACAGGCACCCAGAACACGTAAGTTCTCCAATGATTCACCTGCAAATCCATACGCTCCGTATACTGCATCATAAGCCACATCACCCGCTATCAGTGCCAGATCCAGATCTCCCTCAGCAACATTACTGGCATTGATCGCTGAGCCTTTTGTCGTTTCCACTGCCACATGAATGCCCGGCACTGTATTGTTGATCACACCTGCGATCGCAATGCCCGCCATATGAATCTGTGCACTCTCTTCACCGGTCCCCATGGAAAGTGTTCCAGCTTCATAAGCCAGAGTCTGCTCTGCTGCCTCGTCCGGACCCTTTGCAGCTTTTTCTGACACACTGCATCCAGTCATAATGAGAGCCGCTGTCATAAAAACTGCCGCATATGTTTTTATTTTCCAATTCTTTATATTCATAAGCCCTTCATTCTTATCTCAATTTTCATTGCGAATTCATTCTCTCTCATTATATAATACCTTTAACATGGCTTGCAACCTTTTTACAAGAAAAAGCCGTTTGATGGAGGAATTATGAGAACTGACTGGAATGGAAAACCATACTATTCTCTGGATTATTATTTAAAAGAAACATTCGGTACAAAAGTATACAAACTGGCTCTCGACGGCGGAA
>JAZOVL010000267.1:0-2664 GCA_045658685.1 Pilosibacter sp. | reverse complement strand
GGATACTTCTTTATATGAGAGTACACTGATGCAGGCAGCTGAGATGGGTGAGTACGATCTTATTGTTACAGGTTTCGGTACTATGATTGAGCCGCTTGGTAACACAGCAGCAAAATATCCGGATCAGAAATTCTTCATCTTTGATACAGAGATGAACTTTGCGGATGGAAAGAACTCCAATGTTATGTCTGTACAGGTTCTCCAGAACCAGGGTTACTTCCTGACAGGTGCTCTTGCAGCATTATTAACAACTTCTGAAGCAGAGTATGCAAATGATGCTAAGACAGTTGGTTTTGTAGGCGCTATGGAGTCTACAGCCGTTCTTGATGCTCTTGTATCTTACATCGAAGGCGTTAAGTACGTTGATCCGTCCATCGAAGTATTATATTCCTTCGTTGGTGACCACAACGACTCTGCTCTTACAAAAGAGATGGCTCTTGCTCAGAACAACAGCGGTGCAGATGTTATTTTAGGTGTAACAAACAGTGACCTTGCAGTTGCAGATGCTGCACTTGAGAAAGACTTCTATGCTATGTGTGCAGATGCAGATGAGGCTGCCAATATCGCTGCTACAAGCAAAGAGACTGCTGAACATATCGTTACTTCCGTAATCAAAGCTTACTACAACATGGTTTCCCCGATCGTTGCAGAAGTTGGTGCAGGTACAGCTGAGTGGGGTACACACAGCAAGATTCCGTACGCAGATGGCGGTGTAACATTAGCTGACAACGAATTCTACCAGGCATTAGTTCCAGAAGAAGTTCGTGCACAGCTTACAGAAATCGCAGATAAGATGATCGCTGGTGAGATCGAAGTTAGCACAGCTTATGGCGCTTCCACAGAGGATATCGATGCCCTGAAAGCTCTTGCAGCAGCACAGTAATTATCGAACCTGGAAAGGGGTGCCTGACCGCGCCCCTTTTTGCGTTCTTGGCTATATGAGTGTATGACTCGAAAATGTAGTGATATTCTCATATGGCCAAGAATGGCACAGCTTTTGAGAAAGATATAGAAAGCGAGGATGAGAGCAGGATGACAGAAAAGCAGAGATTGTTTGAAGATATTAAGATCGGCGATGATATGCTTACCATGGAAAATATTACAAAAATCTATGAGAATGGATTTGTAGCGAACAGCGGAGTAAATTTCTGTGTCCGCAAAGGCGAGATTCATGGTTTGGTTGGAGAAAACGGTGCAGGTAAGACTACTCTGATGAAGGTACTCTTTGGTCAGGAGACACCTGAGGGTGGACGTATTCTGATCGCCGGTCAGGAACAGAAGATTACGAGTCCATTAGATGCTTTGGATTACGGAATTGGTATGGTTCATCAGCATTTCATGTTAGTTGATGAACTTTCTGTAGCCGATAACATGGTACTTGGCGGAGAGCCGGTCAAAGGAATTCTTTACGATCGTGCAGAGGCGAGAAGACAGGCACTTGAAATTTCGAAAAAATATGATCTGGAAGTGGATCCTGATGCAATGGTAGGAAAACTTTCGGTTGGTCATAAGCAGAGAGTAGAAATCTTAAAGATTCTTTTGAAAGGTGCAAAACTTCTGCTCTTGGATGAGCCGACAGCTGTTTTGACTCCTCAGGAGATCAAGGAGCTGTTTGTACAGTTGAAGCATTTAAGAGACCAGGGATTTTCCATCGTATTTATTTCCCATAAGTTAAATGAGGTACGTGAGATCTGTGATCGTATTACAGTTTTAAGAATGGGTAAGTCCGTTGGCACTGTAGATATCAAAGATGTAACAGAAGCAGATATTTCCAGAATGATGGTTGGCCGTGATGTTATGCTGGATATTGAGAAGGAAGCGGCGAAGCCGGAAGAGAGTGTTCTGAAGGTCCGTGATCTGAGTTATGGAGTGGAGCAGGAAAGAAAGGTATTCTCCAACATTTCCTTTGACGTAAGAGCAGGAGAAATCCTGGGTGTGGCAGGTGTAGAAGGTAATGGACAGGCAGAATTAGCCGATGTAATTGCAGGATTGCTTCCGATCCAAACCGGTGATGTTTATGTAAAGGGAAAATCGATCCGTGACGTGAAATCTATTCGTGATATCCGAGAGATGGGGGTATCTTTAGTTCATCAAGATCGAATGATATACGGTGCGTCGAAAACTCAGAGTATTCAGGAGAATATTGTTGCTGACCGTTATTATAAGAAAGAATATTCGAAGAATGGTCTGCTGAATTGGAAAAAGATAAAAGAAGAAAGTATCAATTATATTAAAGAATTTCTTGTTAAATGTGAAGGACCGGATGCGGCGATTAAAACTCTTTCTGGCGGTAATATCCAGAAAGTTGTTGCGGCCCGCGAGTTTACTTCAAATCCGAAATTCCTGCTCTGCTGTCATCCAACACGAGGAATTGATGTTGGTGCAGCTGAGATGATCCGTAAAAAAATCGTCGATTTGCGTGACGATGAAAAAACAGCAGTACTTCTGTTTTCTGCTGATCTGACAGAGCTCATTTCTGTCAGCGACAGTATTATTGTTATGTACGAAGGTGAAATTGTAGCATATTTCCCGGATGCCAAAATGGTGGATGAGCAGATTCTGGGTGAATATATGCTTGGTCTGAAAAAACAGAGTGCAGAGGAAATAGGAGGTGTTATCTTTGAGTAAAGTGAAATCAGTTAGTAAGACAAGACAGATCGAGAT
>JAZOVL010000266.1:0-9067 GCA_045658685.1 Pilosibacter sp. | reverse complement strand
ATTCATTAAGTAAACTTAGTTGTACAAAGATTTAGTCCCGGAGTAATCGGTGTTTTCAAAAAAGAACCATAGAATTCCGTTGGTACTTGGCGCTGTTTTTTAGCGCCTTAGTACCATTACGCAATTCTTTGAGCGAAAGCGCGTTCTTTTGAAAATTTCGATTACTCGGGACTATTTTGTCACTAAGTATACTTAATTAAATACCCATTTACTTCAAATACTTCTCAGCAATCTTTTCAACCGCTTCAGGATTTTCAGCGTTCCACTCATCATACTTCATACCGCTTGCTGCAACTGTTTTGCCAAGCTCTACTAAGAATGCCGGGATCTCAGATTCTAACATAGTACCAACTTCGCGGCCCATAGTCTCTTTGCCCTGAAGGCTGCAGCCATTTACTGTGAATACGAATGCCGGCTGTGCAACTTTGTCGATCATCTTAACGCCGCCGCGGAAACCTAAAGCAGCTGTCTGGTGTGTACCGCAAGAGGACGGACAACCGGAGATATGGATGATCGGGAGTGCGCCGCACGGAAGCTCTGCTGCACGAGCTGCTTCAATACACTTCATAAGAAGACCTGCGGAATCGCGGACACCCTGCTGACAGATCGTAGCACCTACACAGCTTACGGAACACTCGAAGATGTTCTGAGCACCGTCTGCAGTTGCTTCAAGAACCTTCTCAGCTTCAGCACCTGTCAGGTTGATGATGTAAACCTGCTCGTTCGGATCGATACGAAGCTCAACTGCGTCCATATCTTTGATGAGCTCGTATACAGCGATGAATTTTTCCGGAGTCGGTGTACCACCGAGAGGATGCCATTTCACAGCATAGAGTCCTTCCTGTTTCTGCTCAATCACGCGTGGGCCTGCAGCTGTAGTACCGTCACCCTTCTTTGTGATCTCTTCGATCACGATATCAAGATCAAGATTTTCGCCTTCTGCGAATACTTCCTCTAATTTCTCATGAAATGCCTTTACATAGTTCTCAGCGCCGCCAAGTGCTTCAACGATAAAACGGGAACGTGCCTTGCCGCGGTTCTCGTAGTTGCCGTATGCACAGAATGTCTTCCACATTGCTCTTGCGTAGTAGAGAATCTTGTTCGGTTCAACTGCGTCAGCAACTTTTACACCGAAGGACGGACCATTTCCAAGGCCGCCTGCGCTCCAAACATCGAACTTACCGTCTGGTCTTGCGATGAAGCCAAGGTCACGGTATGTGGAATGCGGAATGTTTGCCGGAGAGTTGGAAAAACCAATTTTTAATTTTCTCGGCATCTTCGGAGTGTTGATGTAGTTCATCATGTACTCAGCAAGTGCTTCTGCATACGGCATAACATGGAAGAATTCATCTTTCTGTACGCCGGAGAGCGGAGAGCACATGACGTTACGTGGGAAATCGCCGCCGCCGCCCATGGTTACGATATTGTGGTCAAGACCACCTTCCATAATATCATATAACGCTTCCTTCGGAAGGTTGTGGAGCTGGACAGTCTGACATGTTGTGTAGTGAAGCATATTTACATTGTGTTTCTTTAAGGACTCGGCAATATAGTTCATTTTATCCTTTGTTAAACGACCTGCTGTCATACGGAGACGAAGCATATGAACTTCCGGGTTTTTCTGAGCGTAGCTGCCGAATTTGCCGGATGTACCCTTGTAGCCATTTCTGTCGATTTCACCGGCATGGAATGCTTCTGTTTTTTCTTTGAATAATGCAAGTCCCTCTTTCCAGGACTGCGGATCAATTTTGTTAATCATTAGGATTACCCCCTCCATATTTTCGAACACATTCTCAATAGAATCATGCCCATAATTACATGATATTGTATCATGAGGCGGGGGGATTGTCCATGAAAATAAAGGGAAAAAGACCGTCCCGAAAGATATATTCCGAGACGGTCTTTAAGTGGATTGAAAGGGTTGAGTAGGGGAAGGATGTGTTTAACTCTCAAGTCCAAGTCTTTTTGCATATTCTTTGTATTCTTCATACCACTGATTGTATAAATCCTGCTCGATAACTTTGTCAATGATCTCGTTGACGCGGTCAGTTAATTCATCTTCACCAAGTGGGAGACCGATTCGTGTACCCTGGGTATCGAGGTCAACGGTGAAATAGAAGTCCGGAAGGATCATCAGTCCGGAATCCGGATTAGATTCCAGATATAATTCAGCCATCTTGAGGGCAGCAGCCATTGCATCTGCGCGACCGGTCTGGACCATAAGGAATGCATCGTTTGTGGAAGATACCGGATTGTACTGCTTGTAAGCCGGAATCTGCTCACGGACAAACATTTCCTGTAATGAGCCGTTCTGAGCTGCAACGATCTTATCTGCTAAATCGTCGATGGTTTTGATCTTGTCAGCATCTTCTTCGCGGATCAGGATACCGTAAGACTTCTGAGGGTCTTCACTTCCGTAATAATAGCCTTTGGAGAGATTCATGGTCTCTGCACGGCTTGGAGTATAAGCAAGAGCGGAAATCGCCATATCAAATTTACCGGAAGTCATGCTTCCAAGAACACTTGTAAAATCCATCGGTTTTAAGCGAAGTTCAACGCCGAGGTCGTTGGCAATAAATTTAGCGAGTTCAATATCGGAACCGACAATGTTGTCATCTCCGGCGATCGTCGGATCAATAAACTCATTTGGTGCGAAATACGGCTCTGTGGCAATCTCGATGTATCCGCGCTGTAAGATATCTTCTAAACGGTTAGAAGGAGCATGAGTAGTCTCACCAGCTGTGGTGGTCGCGGCTTCTGTTGTGATCGCTTCAGTTGTAGTTGCATGTGTAGATGCCTCCGCAACGGTGCAAGCTGTCAGAGCTGCCATGGAAAGTGTTAATGTGGTAACGAGAGTGATGAGTAAGTTTGTTTTTCTCATGGAAAAATCCTCCTTCTTTAAAAATTTTTTTAGACTTTTACGCTTTAAATTTTAATACTTTAAAGCACTTTAGCATGTTACAGTGCTACCATGGTAGCAAGGTAAATCATTACTACGAGGTTCAGTATAACAGCATGTATATGTATTTGTCAAGAGGAATTTGAATTATTTTCGATTTTTTCAGAGAGGCAAGGTTATGGTTTCGGTAGTTCTGCTTTGGAAAGTGCTGTTTCAATGGCATTCATGAGAGCCATAGAGGTATACTGGGAGCCTGCTGGATATTCAATGCCATCCAGGGATTGTTTATTTACAATCTGGGAAGCCAGACTTTCCATGGCCGGCTGCATGAGAGGGTACATGGTTTCCACAGATTCGCTGAGGGAAACCAGCGATACCGAGGTAATTCGGTTGGCATCGACGGTCACTTCTACATTGGCATTATGACTGCCCAGCACAATGGAGGCAGAATAAATGCCTGGTGTATAACTGGTCGGTACGGCTTCAGTAGAGGGGGAAGTCTCGTCCTTTCCAGAACGGAACATAAACAGGAACAGAAGGACAAGGAATAGGGCAAGGCCGATAAACAGGGCAGTGTAAATGATTTCTTTCATTCGCAGGACAACAATTTTGGTTTTTGCACTCATAGAGAATTCCTTTTGCTTTCATAGTTTTTTACAGTTTATGAGACTGGTAGGGAGAAAATGCAAGTGCAGGAGAGGGGAAGTTATGATATACTCTTTATCGATAGAGAAGGGAGATTCATTATGGCACTGACACTGGTGACCGGCGGCGCCGGATCGGGAAAAACAGAATATATTTATAGGAAGATCATTGACTGGTCCCTGCGGGAACCAGACCGCCAGTTTTCTGTGATCGTTCCGGAGCAGGCGACCATGCAGGCACAGAAGGATATCATTCGCCTGCATCCGTGTCACGGAACGATGAATATTGATATGGTCAGTTTCCAGCGTCTGGCATATCGGATTTTTGGAGAACTTTCGCTTCCACAGCCGGAGGTTTTGGATGATACAGGAAAAACGATGGTCTTGAGAAAACTTGCAGGAGAACATCAGAAAGAGCTCGTGGCATTTTCTTCTCATTTGAATCAGTCGGGCTTTATCGGTGAAGTGAAGTCCATGCTTTCTGAGTTTTATCAGTACGGTGTGACACCAGAGATTCTGGCTGAGCAGATGCAAAAGGAAGGCATGAGCCGGATTCTGGTGCGGAAGCTGGAAGATATGAATGTGATCTTTGAGGCTTTTCGCGAATTTACGAAAGAGCGTTATATTACCATGGAAGAGCTGTTAGACGTACTTTGTACAGTTGCAGCAAATTCGAAATTGTTGAGAGACAGTGTCATTATCATGGATGGTTATACCGGATTTACGCCGGTGCAGTATCGTCTGATCGGGTTGTTATTAAAGATATGCAGGGATGTTTATGTGACTGTAACAGCGACAGATGGAGTGCTGGACGGACCAGGTAATGAAGCGGATTTGTTTGACATGAGTCGGAAAATGGCAGGGAAATTGAAAACGCTGGCAGCCGAAAATGGCGTGGAAGTGTTCGAGGACTTGAAGTTATCCCAGCGTCCGCTTCCAAGATTCATGAGAAGTTCTTCCTTGGATTATCTGGAGCGCACCATGTTTCGATATCCGTATCGGCCGTATGAAGAAGTTCCGGAAGGAATTCAGCTGGTACAGGCGGAGAATCCGGCAGATGAGGTCGATTTTGTTGTGAACCGGATCCACCAGTTAGTGAAGCGTGAAAATTACCGGTATAGGGAAATTGCTGTGGTATGTGGAAATCTCTCGGGATATGCCAGGGAGATTATGCATCAGTTTGAGGAGAATGAGATTCCATTTTTTCTGGATGGAAAACGAGATGTGTCTGGAAATCCATTTATCCGGTTGATGAAGGCTGCACTGGAACTGATTCGTCGTGGATTTGATTATGAGAGTATGTTCCAGTATCTGAGAACCGGACTAGTGACGGATGATGTGGAAAAAATAGACCGGCTGGAGACATACGTTCGTGCCATGGGTATTCGCGGACTCGCAAAGTGGAGTGAGTCCTGGGAGCGGACATTCGAAGGCGGCGGTCGGTTGAATCTGGTGGAGCTTAATTCCTTTAAAGAGGAGATTTTAGCTCCTCTGGTGAAGTTTAAGGAATCGTTGGCTCAGAAGCAAGGTTCTGTTGCAGTGATGACGACTGCACTTGTGGAACTGTTGGATGCACTTGGGATTGAGAAAAAGCTGGCAGATCAGGCAAAGTGGTTTAAAGAGAACGGAATGGAGAAAGAGGCCAGAGAGTATGAGGAAATCTATGGCCTTGTCATGGAATTGTTTGAGCGTTTGTATGATCTTCTGGGAGACGAAGTTGTATCCAGAAGAGAGTATCTGGAGATTCTGAATGCAGGATTTATGGAGCTGAAAGTTGGGATGATCCCGGCAGGAGCGGACCGCGTGGTGGCCGGAGATTTGAAAAGAACCAGACTTTCCGGAATTCGTGCATTGTTTTTTGTGGGTGTTAATGAAGGCGTTGTTCCGGCGGATACCTCTAAGGGTGGTATTCTGACGGAGCAAGAGCGTGAGACATTGAAGCGGAATTCGCTGGAGCTGGCACCGACAGCCAGAGAAGAAGGTTTCATGCAGAGATTTTATCTGTATCTGGCGATGACAAAGCCAAGTGAGCTGTTGACGATCTCCTGGACGGCTCTTTCTGCAGAAGGAAAGACCATGCGTCCGTCTGGAATTATCAGTCAGATCAGAAAACGCTTTCCATTACTGGAGGTAAAGTCCGCTTCTGGAGAAAAAGAAGGAACAATCAGTTTCCGTGCGGCCGGAAAAGCAGTGATCGCATGGCTTCAGGATCCGGATCATATGGACAAGCATCCGCAGTTTATGGAGCTTTACCGTTATCTTGCGCAGAATGGAAATAAAGCGGGGGAAATGGAGCGCCTGGCAGAGGCCTGTGCATATTCTTACGAGGAATCGGGAATTGGACGGGAAGCAGCGAAAGAGCTTTACGGACAGATTTTAAATGGAAGCGTAACGCGTATGGAAGGTTATGTAGCCTGTGCATATGCTCATTTCCTCAGTCATGGTTTGGAACTGAAAAAACGCAGAGAGTATGAGTTGGATCTTTCTGACATGGGAAATCTGTTCCATCGTTCCATCGACCTGTTTTTCAGTGAAGTACGAGAACGTGGATTAGATTTCCGTACCATTGAAGAGAAAGAGCGTCGGAAACTGGTGAAGACTATTGTGGATCGTGTGGCGTATGAGTATAGGAATACGATTATGAAAAGCTCTGCCAGAAACAGTTATCTGGAAAAGAAGGTGGAGCGAATCACAGACCGTACGATTCGAGCACTGATCCATCAGATTCAGAAGGGCGATTTCGAGCCGGAAGAGTTTGAAGTAGATGTGACCACGAGAATTCCGCTGCGAGGAGGAGAGGCATTGAACTTACGCGGACGAATTGACCGCCTGGATACGTTTGAGGACGAGGATCGTGTGTATGTAAAGATCATGGATTACAAATCCGGAAGTACGTCCTTTGATCTGGCTCTCTTATACCATGGCTTACAGCTGCAGCTGGTGGTTTATATGGATGCAGCTCTGCAGCTGGAGCGCCACAAGAAACCGGGGAAAGAGGCGGTTCCGGCAGGAATCTTTTATTATCATATCGATGATCCAGTGGTGGAGCGTCCGGAAGAAGAAGGAATGGAGGCTGTGGAGGCGGACATTTTAAAGAAGCTCCGCATGAATGGTCTGGTAAACAGCAGTCTGGATGTGATCGGGCATCTGGACCGTGAAATTGTAAAAGAATCAGATGTCATTCCGGTGGCGATGAAAGACGGGTATATTGTGGATGCGAAGTCTTCCGTGGCCGGTGGTGACCGATTTAAGAAATTATCTGGTTTTGTAAATAAGAGCCTGAAGGCTATGGGGGAGGAAATTCTGGACGGAAATACGTCTGTAAACCCATATAAACAGGGACAACGGACAGCATGTGATTACTGTCCATATCACAGTATTTGCGGATTTGATCTGAAAACACAGGGATTCGGATTCCGGAAATTTAAAACCATGAAAAAAGAACAGATCTGGGCGGAAATTGAGGAAGAAGGAGGTGCGGCAGATGGCGAACATGACATGGACAACGGAACAACAGCAGGTCATTGATACTCGTGGCCGCAACCTTTTGGTATCAGCGGCGGCCGGAAGTGGTAAGACCGCGGTCCTTGTCGAGCGAATCATCCAGATGGTGACGGACCCTGAGCATCCGGTGGATATTGACCGTCTCTTGGTCATGACATTTACCAATGCTGCAGCAGCTGAAATGCGTGAGCGTATCGAAGAAGCGCTGGAGAAACGGTTGGAAGAATATCCTGGCGACCGCAATCTGGAACGTCAGACGACGCTGATCCATCATGCAAAGATCACAACCATTGACAGTTTTTGTCTGCATTTGCTTCGAGAACATTTCCATGAACTGGATATTGATCCGGGATTTCGGATTGGAGATGAAGGTGAATTGTTGCTCCTTCAGGCAGATGTGATGAAAGAACTGCTGGAAGACTATTATGGAAGAAATGATGAAATTTTCTTCCGTTTTGTGGATACTTATGCTTCTGGAAAGACGGATAGTGGATTAGAAGAGTATATTATGCAGGTCTATAGGTTTTCACAGAGTAATCCGTGGCCTGCAGAGTGGATTGCAGCGTGCAGAGCAGAGGTTGATGTGGATGATCCGAATCCTGAAACTATGTTCCGGGATACTGCATGGATGCAGTATCTGCTTGCAGATGTGAGGCGGCAGGCAGAGGAGTTTTCCGAGCAGTTGGAGGAAGCTCTGGAATTGGCGCAGTTGGAAGACGGACCTCAGTCTTATCTTCCGATGCTGACCGAGGATAAGCGCGTGATGGACCAGTTGGCGAACGTGGACTCTTACAATCTGGTTCATAAAATCCTGTCAGCGCCATTGTTTGGCAGACTGGCAGCTGTCCGCGGAAAGAATGTGGATCCGGAAAAGAAAGAACTGGCAGCAGCAATCCGAAACCGTGTGAAAGATGAAGTAAAGAAAATGAAGAATCTATGGGTTCCGGCAGATCTGGAGCATTTATTCTCAGATATGCTGGCGACTCGAGAACCAATTCTGATGTTATTGGAACTGGCGGAAGCTTTTTCTGTCCGTTATCAGGCGGCAAAGGCAGAGAAAAATCTGGTGGATTTCAGCGATCTGGAACATTTTGCTTTGCAGATCCTGACCGGAAATTCACAAGATCACAGTCCAGGTCCGGTGGCTGATGAGCTGGCGAAGTATTATGAAGAGATTCTGGTGGTCGAGTATCAGGACAGCAATGAGGTGCAGGAGGAGCTGATCAAGGCCATTTCCAAAGAACGGTTTGGAGCTCCGAATGTATTCATGGTAGGCGATGTGAAGCAGAGCATTTACAAGTTCCGTTTGGCGAAACCAGAGCTGTTCCTTGAAAAATATGAGACTTATTCGAAGGAAGAAAGCCTGTACCAGAAAATTGAGCTGCACAAAAATTTCCGAAGCCGTGCAAGTGTGCTGGACAGCATCAATGATGTGTTCTACAGTATCATGACGAAAGCGCTGGGCAACATCCAGTATACGGAAGATGCGGCTCTTTACGCCGGTGCGGATTATCCAGAGCCGGAGCGAGCGCAGGATGTGAAAACTGAAGTTTATTTACTCAACACGGGTGATGAACTTCTGGCAGCCATGGATACGGAGCAGGCGGATTATACAGCGAAGGAGGCGGAAGCAAGACTGATTGCTGCGAAGATTCGTGAACTGACAGATCCTGAACAGGGCATGAAGATCTGGAACAGAAAAACAGGACAATATGAACCGTTGAAGAGAAAAGATATTGTGATTCTTCTGCGCAGCCTCAGTGGATGGGCAGAGGAATTCTTAAGTGTTCTCAGTGCTGAAGGAATTCCGGCGTTTGCAGAGTCCAGAACCGGTTATTTTACAGCGGTGGAAGTAGAGACCGTGTTAAATATGCTGGCTCTCATTGACAATCCGATGCAGGACATTCCATTGGTAGGTGTATTGAAATCTCCGATCGTTGGTATGTCCAATCGAGAGCTTGCTATGGTTATGGCAGCGTTTAAAAAGAATGCAGACCGTGGGCAGGATGTTGGATTCTAT
>JAZOVL010000265.1:0-9342 GCA_045658685.1 Pilosibacter sp. | reverse complement strand
CCTGCAGGAATTTATTGATACCTGCACCAATCATGGTATATGGGATCTCCGTGATCACAAGCTTATCGCGGTCTGTTTTTCTGCGGCCGAGTTCTACCTCCACCTTACCACGGATCTTTATCTTGCCCATACCTGTTTCGTAGATTGGAAGCAGGTCGCTCTTATTGGCGATAATTCCTCCGGTCGGAAAGTCCGGACCCGGAAGATATTCCATCAGATCCTGAACAGTCAGAAGTCTGTTGTCGATGTAAGCTTTCACAGCATCGATTACCTCGCCCAGATTATGGGGAGGAATGCTGGTGCTCATACCAACTGCGATACCCTCTGCGCCATTGATCAGCAGGTTTGGCACGCGAACCGGAAGAACCTCCGGCTCTGATTCGGTCTCATCATAGTTGGATACAAACTCTACCGTTTTATCCAGATCTTTTAAATAAACTTCTTCCGCAAACTTTTTCAGTCTTGCTTCTGTATATCGCATGGCAGCCGCTCCATCACCTTCAATGGAACCGAAGTTACCATGACCGTCAACAAGAGCCACGCCCTTCTTAAAGTCTTGAGACATGACTACCAGTGTCTCATAAATCGAGCTGTCACCATGTGGGTGATATTTACCCATGGTATCTCCGACGATACGTGCAGACTTTCTGTGCGGCTTATCGTGATTCAGGTGAAGCTCACTCATATCATAAAGGACACGTCTCTGTACCGGCTTTAAACCATCCCTCGCATCCGGAATGGCTCTGGCGGTAATAACGCTCATAGAATAGTCCAGATAGCTTTTCTGCATTTCCTCGGAATATTCGGTTCTCAGTATCTTCTCTGCCATTGTCTTGTTACTCCTTAAGCATCAATCTCAGCCTCATCGGCGTGATCATAAATAAACTTTCTTCTCGGCGGAACATCGCTTCCCATCAGAAGCTCCGTCACTTCGCTGGCCATACGCGCATCTTCAATCTCCACCCGCTTTAATACGCGGTTCTCCGGATTCAGCGTAGTCTCCCAAAGCTGGTCTGCATCCATCTCACCGAGACCTTTATATCTCTGAAGCGTGAACTCACCCTTGTGATTTCTCTTATAATCTTCCAATGCCTTGTCATCGTAAAGGTACTGTTCGTCCCCTTTTTTGGGCATTACCTTATAAAGCGGAGGCATTGCAATATATACATGTCCGTTGTAGATCAACTCCGGCATAAAACGGTACAGGAATGTCAATAATAATGTATCAATGTGGCTTCCGTCTACGTCCGCATCGGTCATGAGAATGATCTTGTCATAACGAAGTTTGCTGATATCAAAATCGTTTCCATAGCCCTCAGAAAAACCACAGCCGAACGCATTGATCATAGTCTTGATCTCTGCATTGGCAAGAACCTTATCCATAGAAGCCTTTTCTACATTCAATATCTTACCACGGATCGGTAAAATCGCCTGGAACTGTCTGTTTCTTCCCATCTTCGCTGAACCTCCCGCAGAGTCACCCTCTACAATGAAGATCTCGCACTTAGATGGATCGCGGCTCTCACAGTTTGCCAGTTTTCCATTGCTGTCAAAGGAGAACTTAGACTTGGAAAGCATATTGGTCTTGGCCTTTTCCTCGGCCTTACGAATCTTTGCGGACTTCTCTGCACACGCGATGATTCCTTTTAATGTTTCCAAATTTCGATCAAAAAACAGAACCAGTTCTTCTCCGGTAATCGCATTGACTACTTTCGATGCATCAGCACTGGCAAGTTTTGTTTTGGTCTGGCCCTCAAAGATCGGATCCGGATGTTTGACAGCAACCACGGCAGTCATGCCGTTTCTTGTGTCGGTGCCTGTATATCCGGCGTCTTTACCTTCCTTTAAAATACCAAGCTCTTTCGCATATGTATTGATCAGGTTGGTAAATCTCGCTTTAAATCCGGTAAGATGAGTACCGCCTTCCTGTGTAAAAATATTGTTACAAAAACCAAGTACATTCTCTTCAAATGCATCCACAAACTGAATGGCTACTTCCACTTCCATATTGTCCATAGCACCACTATAGTAGATCGGCTCATGAACCGGGTCTTTTCCATGGTTGAGGCTCTTGACATAAGCAACAATACCTTCCGGTTCTGCGAATGTCACAGATTCTTCTTCGCCTGCTCTTTTATTTTCAAAATGAAGTGTCAGACGAGGATTTAAATATGCAGATTCATGGAGACGGCTTTTCAGCCAGTCTTCTTTAAATTTTGTCTTTTCGAAAATCGTCGGATCCGGGATAAAATTGATCTCTGTTCCGGTGGTCTTTGTCTTCCCAATTGTCGGAAGTAAACCATTTTTTAATTCGACTACCGGAATACCCCTTTCATATTCATCATAATGAATATAACCGTCGCGGGAGATCTTGATGGTTAATTTTTCAGAAAGTGCATTTACGACGGAAGAACCTACGCCATGAAGTCCACCACTTGTTTTATAAGAATTATTATCAAATTTACCGCCTGCATGAAGTGTCGCAAGAACTACTCGCTCTGCCGAAACACCTTTCGCATGTAATTCCACGGGAATGCCGCGTCCATTGTCCTTTACTGTACAAGAACCGTCCGCTTCCAGTGTAACCCAGATATCAGAACAGTAACCTGCCAAATGCTCGTCCACCGCATTATCTACAATTTCATATATTAAATGGTTTAAGCCTTTTGTGCCAACACCACCGATGTACATGCCAGGTCTCTTTCTAACTGCTTCCAGACCTTCCAGGACCGTGATACTGTCAGCATTATACTGTGCCTTCGCCATGGGATAACCTCCAGATATAGTATAGTCCAGACCATTATATAACAGATTAGATAAAATGTATATTGATTTTTCTTTTAATTCTGATATAGTAGAATTCGATGCATTTATAACGCTGTCACCTAATAACATTTGACAATAATGACAGCTATTTTATGAAAAAGGAGAGTTTTTATGAACAAGTATCTTGACCTCTTCCTTACATTCGCTCGTATCGGCGGCCTCACATTTGGCGGCGGTTACGCGATGCTCCCGATGCTTCAAAAAGAAGTAGTAGAAAAGCGCGGTTGGGCAACTGAGGAAGAACTGATGGACTACTACGCACTCGGTCAGTGCACACCGGGTATCATTGCAGTAAATACAGCAACTTTTGTAGGACAGAATACTGCCGGTAACTTAGGCGGTATCATTGCAACTCTTGGTGTTGTATTTCCGTCCCTGATCATCATTACATTGATTGCTATGTTCCTTCAGAATTTTGCTGATCTTGCAATCGTACAGAATGCATTCGCAGGAATCCGTGTATGTGTATGTGTTCTTGTATTTAACGCTGTTGTGAAGCTTTGGAAGAAGGCAGTCGTTGACGCAAAGACATTGATCCTCTTCCTGATGGTATTAATCGGTAACTTTGCATTCGATATTGCACCGACCATCTTCGTAATCATTGCGGCTGTTGCCGGTATTCTCTTAAAGAGCAAGGAGGTTAAATAATTATGGGAATCTATCTTCAGTTATTTATCGAGTTCTTTAAAGCCGGTCTCTTCGCAGTAGGCGGCGGTATGGCAACCATTCCGTTTCTCTACGATATTTCTGATAAAACAGGCTGGTTCACCCATGCACAGCTTACAGATATGATCGCGATCTCCGAGTCCACTCCGGGACCGATCGGTGTAAACATGGCTACATACGTAGGCTATACATCTGCAGGTATTTCAGGCTCCATTATTGCAACCCTCGGTCTTATTACCCCGTCCATTATTGTTATTTTAATCATTGCCGGTTTTTATAACGCATTCAAAAATAATAAATATGTACAGTCTGCATTTTACGGTTTAAGACCTGCATCTTCTGGTCTGATTGCTTCTGCAGGACTCGGTGTTGCAGTTCTGGTTGTTTTAAATCAGGCGAAATACGCTGCGACAGGAAACGTCATGGATCTGGTCAATATTCCGAATATCATTTTGATGCTGATCCTTTACTATTTCACTGCAAAATGCAAGAAAACAAAAGGTCTTCATGCTGCTGCATTTATCGCAGCCTCTGCTGTGATCGGTATTGTATTTAAGCTTGGTGGAGTATAAAATAATTTAAAAATCTCACTTATGCAAAAAGTGCCGGATATGAGTGTTTATCACATTCGTATCCGGTTTTTGTAATCAAGACATGTCTTCTTACATATTTTATAGTAAACAATTCTTTTAGGAGTCAGCATGAATTTTAATCTGGAAACAATGACCTTGACTCTTGATCTTTTGGCTACCACAGGATTTGGCTGTATCATGGTATTTCTTGGCAAAGCCATTGTACGTCGTGTCCGTCCGTTCCAGGAATGGGGACTTCCCGCACCGGTTATCGGTGGTCTTCTTGTGGCTTTGATCCTCAGCCTTCTGAAATCCAATGGAATCTTTGCCGTTTCATGGACCACAGCCCTTTCCAGCCACCTTATGAACATATTCTTTACCTGCGTTGGTTTCGGTTTCAGCAAGACACTTCTGGAACGCGGCAAAAAATTCTGTGCAGGTATTGCACTCTCTGTTCTGCTTCTTGTACTCTTACAGGGATTTCTTGGAATCGCAGCTGCTATGGCTGTCGGAATGCATCCGCTTCTTGGAATTCAGATTGGAACCGGAGCTCTGGCAGGCGGTGTCGGTACTACCTCTGCATTCGGTCCTGTTTATGAAGCCATGGGAGCTGTAGGCGCGACTGAAATCGGTGTTTCCTCTGCTACGCTTGGAATGATCATAGGAAGCCTGACAGGCGGACCGCTCGCCGTGCTCCTGATCAAACGGCATAATCTGAAAGCCGATCCCAAAGATCTGGAACTGCTGAACGATGGCAATGAAGAAATACCAACTCTAAATCACAAATCACTCCTTAACAGTGTTTGTATGATGACCATCATTGCAATGTGCGGAATTCCGATTTATCTCCTTCTCAGCCAGATTCCTTACATTGAAATGCCATACTTTATCGGCTGTCTGTTTGCGGGCGCAATTGCCAGAAATGTTCTGGAAGCCTTGCATGTATCCTTTAACACAGATGAAATAGAAACCATCGAGCACGTTTCTCTGGATATCTTCCTGGCCATTACCATTATGACCATGGACCTGACCAGAATTACCGGTTCCATCGGCGGAATGTTAATCGTTCTCTTTGTTGTAACGATCGCAACACTCCTTTTCACCTATTTCATCGGTTTCCGCATGTATCACAGCGACTACAATGCAGCCTGCATGTGCGCCGGACTTATCGGTATGGGCATGGGCTCCGGATCCAATGCGGTTGCCAACGAGCGGGCGGTTATGGATAAATACGGTTACGCTCATATTGCATGGATTCTGTATCCGGCGTTCTCAGTGCTCTGCGTTGATATTTTCAATCCGCTGTTTATGTCATTCGCACCGGGATTTATGGGGTTCTGATCCATGCCCTTCTAACCCAAAAAACAACTCCCGGATAGGCATCCTTATATAAGAATGCCTCCGGGAGCACTAAGAATTTAATTATCTAATTTCAACCCAGCCAGCGCCTGTGCAAACGCATTATTCACTGGTTCCTCAGACTCTTTGCGCTGCTGGTTCATGTATTTTGCTACATCACGTTTGGACACGCCTTTGCCTTCCTTCTTTCGACGCTCCTGGAAAGTAGAAAGTTTCTCCTTATAACCACACTTGCAGACAAAAATCTGTCCGTCACCTTTACCACGAAGTTCGAGCTTTTTGTGACAAACCGGACATCTGGCGTTGGAGGTTCTGGAAATGGTCTCACGGTGTCCGCATTCTCGGTCCTGACAAACCAACATTTCGCTGTTCTTTCCTTTTACAAGTAACAGAAGCTTTCCGCATTCCGGACACTTTTTATTGGTCAAATTATCGTGGCGGAACTTGCCCTCGCCACCTTTGATCTCTGCAATCAATTCTTCGGAATAAACGCGAATGTCTTTCATAAACGTATCACGTTTCAAGCCACCTTTGGCAATCTTGGAAAGCTTCATCTCCCAATCCGCAGTCAGCTCCGGCTTTTTCAAATCCTCCGGAACCAATTCCAGAAGCTGTTTCGCCTTCGACGTCAGAAGAATATCTTTTCCTTTCTTTTCAAGCAAGAAACTGGAGAACAATTTTTCAATGATATCAGCTCGCGTTGCAACTGTACCAAGACCACCGGTTTCTCCAAGAGTCTTCACCATTGCTTTATCTTTCGATTCCATGTAAGCAACTGGATTTTCCATGGCAGAAAGAAGTGTTGCTTCATTAAAATGAGCCGGGGGTTTGGTTTTTCCCTCTGTAATAGTAACTGTAAGTCCGGAGATTCGGTCTCCTTCCTTCAATTCCGGAAGGTTCTGACTCTTGTCGTCACTTTCCTCCGAATCATCGAAAGCGTCGTTGCTATTTTCATACACGACCTTCCAGCCTTCATTTTTCACGATATTTCCATGAGCAACAAACGGTTCACCAGCGATTTCTGCCACAATGGACGTCTGCTCATATTCATAAGCCGGATACATGACAGCAAGAAATCTTCTCACTACAAGATCATAAATTCTCCGTTCATCAATGGTCATATGAGAAAGATCGACAAACTGCTCGGTCGGAATAATCGCATGATGATCTGAGACTTTGCTATTGTCTACATAAAATGGTTTTTGAGGAATCGGCTGATTAATCAGTTTACCTGCCAATGTTCGATACGGTCCAACGGAACATGCTTTCAGACGCTCTTTTAATGTCGGAACAATATCTGCACTCAAATATCTGGAATCCGTTCGCGGATATGTAAGCACTTTATGATTCTCGTAAAGGCGCTGCATGATATTGAGGGTCTCCTTAGCAGAATAATCATATCGCTTGCTTGCATCTCTCTGTAATTCCGTCAGATCGTACAGGAGCGGAGCCATCGTCTTCTTAGGAATTTTCTTTACCTGCATAACGACTGCATCTTTTCCATTTACCAGCTTGCAAAGTTCTTCCATGCGATCTTTCTGGAATGAAGACATACTTCCACTCTTTTTGTCTTTCCATGTAAGTGTAAGCGCACCGCTCTTTGCCTTCAAACCATAATAAGACTTCGGTACAAAATTCTTGATTTCTTCCTCGCGTTTTGCGATCATTGCCAGAGTCGGAGTCTGCACTCGGCCACAAGAAAGCTGGGCATTGTACTTGCATGTCAATGCTCTGGTCGCATTGATTCCAACAAGCCAGTCCGCCTCTGCACGGCACATGGCCGCATCATAAAGAGACTCATACTCTTTTCCGTCTTTCAGATTCGCAAATCCCTCTTTGATCGCCTTATCTGTTACAGACGAAATCCAGAGACGCTTCAAAGGTTTCTTAGCTCCTGCTTTTTTCAGAATTAATCTGGCAACCAATTCACCTTCACGTCCGGCGTCAGTCGCAATAACGATCTCACTGACGTCATTCCTATGAATCAGCGTTTTTACAGCATTGTACTGCTTTCCTGTCTGCTTGATGACCTCAAGTTTGAAGAATTCAGGCATCATCGGAAGATGCTCCATCTTCCACTCTTTGTATTTCTTATCATAGTCCTCCGGGTCGGCCAACGTTACCAGATGGCCGAGTCCCCATGTTACGATATATTTTTCTCCCTCGATACAGCCATTTCCGTTTTTGCTGCACATTAATACGCGGGCGATGTCACGCGCAACGGATGGCTTCTCTGCAATTACCAATGATCTCATGCCTATGCCTCCTGATTTGGGATATAGATATTCTACCACACCATGCTCCACAGGAAAACAGACAGAATTCTTAATTTCAATAAACCTTTTTAGACCGCTGGCAAAATTCTTTTCATTTCAAGGACTGCAATTACAGTTCCCTGTGAATCATTTAAATGAGAAAGTTCATTCTTTATCTCGTTGTGGGCGTAGTCATTGCTTGTCTTAAGCTTCTTGACATCTCTTCTCAAAAACTCGATCTTATTGTTCATATAGTCGGTCTTTTCTTCAAGTCTACCCACACGTGTTTTTAACTCTGCCATTTCCGACTTCACGCTACTCATATCTTGCTTCACACCACTCACATCTTGCTTTAATTCCTTCACCTCGTCAACTAATGGCTGCATAGCCTCTTTCATCAATTGAACAATTTCAATCTTATCCTGTTCTGACATAATCCACTACCTCCTAAATTTATTGTAATTAAAATTATACAGAATAAGCTCAAATCGTCAATGTACTGGCGGTTCAATCGAACAACAGCCCGAAGGAAAAATTGTTTCCTTCGGGCCGATTGAAAATTCACATATTTAATTATCCAAAATAAGCCTTAATCAGACGGAATGTAGCCTCCACACCATCTACATGGCTTCTCTCATATCCGTGGGAAGCAAATACACCCGGACCGATAAGACCATGACGAATGTCGTGGCCGGAACGAAGAGTTGCCTCTACGTCAGAGCCATACTGCGGGTAAATGTCAACTGCGAAATCGATTTCATTCGCTTTTGCAAGCTCAATCTGGCGTTTCACAACTTCGTAGTTGTACGGGCCGCCGGAATCCTTCGCACAGATGGAAACCTGATGCTCTGTACACTGTAAACCTGTACCAACACATCCCATATCTACAGACCAAGCTTCTGTTACACCCTCCGGAATGGAAGCAGAACAGCCATGGCCGACCTCTTCATACATTGTAAAATAAAGGTAGATTTTTCTCTTTGTTGTGATTGCTTCGTCTTTCAGATACTTCGCATAACCGATGAGGATTGCGGAAGAAAGCTTATCGTCCAGGAAACGGCTCTTGATATATCCATTATCTGTCACGCGGAAACGCGGTTCGAAGCAAACGTAGTCACCTACCATAATACCGAGCTTCTGAACATCCTCTTTGGATTTTACATTCTCATCGAGAACGATCTCAATGGTATCCCAGGAACGGCTTGTTGTAGAATATTCTTTGTTTACATGAATGGATGGATTGATCAGTTGACATGTACCTTCGTATGTACCATTGAATTTTGTAATCACACGAACGTTTTCTGTCTCAGCGTTATTCGGGTTCATACCGCCAACGTTTGTCATCTTTAAATGACCGTTGGATTTGATCTCATGTACGATCGCACCAAGAGTATCACAATGACCGGCTAATAACACTGCATCATCTGCATTTTCGCCGCCAAGTTCTGCGATGATACCCCCTTTAATGGTTCTCCAGGCTTTGTAACCAAGCTTTTCGAACTCAGCTAAAAGATAGTCACCAACCTCTTTGCAATAGCCGGACGGGCTGTCGATATTGATCAGGTTCTTTGCCTGCTCAACGATGTAGTCTACATACTTTTTGTTTTCAGCTAACATAGTTTTTCCCCTTTTCTTTCATCATTCCCCACGTATATTTTACGCAA
>JAZOVL010000264.1:0-4349 GCA_045658685.1 Pilosibacter sp. | reverse complement strand
CTTAAGAATTTCTATAACTTTTCTCTTTTCGTTTTCTTACGGAATTATTACAAAAATAGTCTTTTTTGAATATATTGTATTTTTATGCGTACAATGCCTCTATTTTTCCTACTTGTAATTGATTTTGGATGTGGTATAATGTTCATAAGTCTCAATTATTTAATTGTTTTGAACATTGTTTATCCACATTTGACTGGAGGATGTTTTATGGACCGTTTAGGACTGCTTTGCAGACATATTTATGAGCATAAGAAGTGGACACAGAGGGAGCTGGCGCAGGCGCTGGGACTTTCTTTGGGCACTTGTAATAGTTTGATTAAAGAAGCTCTGACTGAGGAGCTGATTTTTTACGATACGGAGAGTGGAGGATATTCCTTATTAAATAAAGGAAGTGAATATTTGGAACAGTACCGTGTGGACAGTGCGGTAATCCTGGCGGCGGGATTTGGTTCTCGCTTCGTTCCACTGACATTTGAGACGCCGAAGGGACTTCTTGAGGTATTTGGTGAGCGTATGATCGAACGCCAGATTGCGCAACTCCACGAAGTTGGTGTCAAGGACATTACGATCGTAGTCGGTTATCTTAAAGAGAAGTTTGAGTACCTGATCGATAAGTGGGGAGTAAAGCTTCTTTATAACCCGGAGTATCACAATAAAAATACGCTGACGACGGTTTACCGCGCGCGGGATTGTTTTAAGGGTAAGAATACGTATCTTCTATCTTCTGATAACTGGATCCGCGGAAACATGTACCATACTTATGAGTGTGGCGCCTGGTACTCTTCTGTTTTTATGGAAGGAAATACTTCGGAGTGGGTGCTGGATTACAATAAGAAGGGCCTGATCACGAAAGTTCAGGTTGGTGGAGCCGACTCGTGGGTGATGTACGGCCCGGTATTCTTCTCCCGAGAGTTCTCTGAACAGTTTTTCCCGACTCTGGAGACATATTATCATACACCGGGTACGGAGCAGCTTTATTGGGAACAGGTATTTGCGGATCTTGTGAATGATACGGTAGCTGACCATGTTCCGGGGAAGAATTCTTTTGTGGTTCCGGAGATGTATATCAATAAGCAGCCGGAAGATCAGGTATATGAGTTTGAGAATCTTGAGGAGCTTCGCCTCTTTGATGAAAAATATCGTCATCGTTCCAACAATGCGGCAATGGAGCTGGTGGCGGATGTATTACATATTCCAGAGTCTGAGATCACAGATCTTCGTTGTCTGAAGGCGGGCATGACCAACAAATCATTCCTCTTCCGTGCAAAAGGGCGTTCCTACATTTGCCGGATTCCGGGACCTGGCACAGGGCTTTTGATCAACCGCAAGCAGGAAAAGAATGTTTATGACGCTGTGAAGGGACTTGGCATCACGGAGCACGTGGTGTACATGAACGGAGATTCCGGATATAAGATTTCCGAATATTATGAGGGCGTACGCACCAGCAACCCTCGTGACTGGGATGATGTGGGGCGCTGCATGGAGCTTGTGAAGAAGCTGCACAACTCTTTTATTCGTGTCGGACATAAGTTTGATATCCGCGAGCGGATTGAATTTTACGAGTCTATTTGCGATGGCTATGAGAGACGCTTATTTGAGGATTATGGTATTGTGAAGGCTCACATGATGGAGATCTTAAATCGTTTAGATCAGTTAAAACGACCAAGTGTCCTCTCCCACATTGACAGCGTCTGCGATAATTTCCTTTTCCTTCCGAATGGAGACATCAAACTGATCGACTGGGAATACGCAGGCATGTGTGATCCGTTGATCGATGTGAGTATGTGCGCGATCTATTCCTATTATAATGAGGAAGAGGTTGAGAAACTAATCCGTGTATATCTCGGACATGAAACGAGTGAGGAAGAATTGTTCGTTTATTATGCTTATATTGCTCTGGGCGGATTTTTATGGTGCCTGTGGGCGGTTTATAAGAGCAGTGTTGGCGAGGAGTTTGGAGATTACACGCTGGTAATGTATCGGTACGCGAAATCCTACTACAAAAAAATCAAGGAAATTCTGTAGGTTTGCAACTGCGCT
Source organism: Pilosibacter sp. (assembly GCA_045658685.1). Classification (GTDB taxonomy): domain Bacteria; phylum Bacillota; class Clostridia; order Lachnospirales; family Lachnospiraceae; genus Pilosibacter. The sequence goes on along the minus strand of JAZOVL010000264.1, from coordinate 2,309 downwards.
AGCGTAAAATTTTATTAGGAAATAAAAAGAAGAGAACACCACTTTATGATAAAGTATTAGGTGACCAAACCAAAAACTGTCATAAAGGAAGGTGTTCTCTATGCTTAATAGTATAAAATATTTTGAGGAAAATTGCATCAGTATATTTGAAAAATTAGAAGATGATTTCATGAAGAATCCCACAGCATTAGCAGAGTATGTGATTGGTCTAACTGCTGAACTGCATAATCTGGGGCTCCGAATGATCCAGGAGTCATTAGAGGCAATGGATCAGATGTTGCAGGACAGTCCAATTCGGAAAAAATCCTGGCTTGTAGAGTCTCACACGTCAAAACAGTTGATTACCTCGCTTGGTACTGTACATTTTAAAAAGACGTTGTTTACCAATAAGGAAACCGGAACCAGTGAGTATCTTTTGGATAGAATCCTGCAGATTGATAAACACGAGCGGATGACAGAAGATGCGGAAGCAAGAATGCTTCAGGAAGCAGTCCAGACCTCATACCGACGAGGCGGAGAGGAAATAAGTTTGATGTCAGAGGTCAGCAAGCAGACAGTGAAGAACAAACTCCATAGTCTGAACTTCCCAAAGAATGAAGAAAGACCAGAGAAGAAACGAGAGGTGGAATATCTGTACATTGATGCGGATGAAGACCATGTTTCCCTGCAGTTTCATGAGAAAAAGGGCGATCTCATAACAGGAGAAAATCGTCAGAAGAATAACAGTCTGATCAGCAAACTTGTGTATGTTTATGAAGGAATCGAGAAGGAATCCCCTCAAAGCAACCGAAACCGTCTGATTCATCCGTACTATTTTTGCCGTGTTTGCAGCGGTGAAGATAACCGGAAGTTGTGGGATGAGATTTATGAATATCTGGAAAATCATTATGAATTATCCAAAGTGAGAAAGATATATGTGAATGGGGATGGAGGAGGCTGGATCAAATCCGGAATGGAGCAGATACCAGGAAAAGTATATGTGTTGGATAGTTACCATCTGGAAAAGCATTTAACGAAACTGACGAGTCACATGTTAGACAGCAGTGAGGATGCAAAGGCGCAGTTACGAAAGATTATCAAACGCAAAAGTAAAGAGGAGTTTGAGGAGAAAATCATTGAACTGGGATCCTATCTAAAGGATGAAAGAGGAATGAGACGCCTGCAGGAATCCGGAGAATATATCCTGTCAAACTGGATGGCAGCAAGAAAACGTCTGGAACACAGGGACGGAGTGTTGGGATGCAGTGCAGAAGGTCATGTGAGTCATGTATTATCATCCCGGATGAGTTCGCGCCCAATGGGCTGGAGCAGAACCGGAGCGGCCAAAATGTCAGAGCTGAGGGCATACCATCTGAATGGCGGAAATATGCTGGACTTGGTCAGATATCAAAAACGAGAACTGCCGAAGGCTGTAGGATCGGAATACGAGATTCTGAATGCGGACCAGGTGCTGCGTTCAGAGAGAAACCGTCATAGAGGATTAGGAAAATATGTAGAATCTCTCCGTCATAGTGTATCGATAGATACAAAGAAGAAAGTATATTTTAATGCTCACATTTGGGGGCTGTAAGACTGTGGAGTGGAAACTCTATTTTTAGAAAACGTTGCATTTTGTTGAACAAGGAAGTATAGTAAAAGTATCAGATCTGCACCTGATGCTTTATCAGTGTGTCTTGGACAGAGTCTGTCCATTTATTTCCGAGGGTAAATTTACGCTATCTTGCAACTGCCAGGCACTTGTTTTTCGTTTTTGTATATGATATATTGTGTATAGACAAAAAATGATGTAATGTGCTCCATAGCAACATGGTAACACAAAAGAAAACCCTAGAGAGCGGCCACTCTCTAGGGTTTCTTTGTTTGCATCTTTAGAGTCTATGCAGACTAGGCTAATTACCGCTCGTTGTTATCTAACCATTTGCAGATGAAGTGACAAGCAACACCTGCCATGACAGCAACTAAAAATGATGTAATAGCATCCACAGCCTCCCCTCCTTTCTGCTACCAGAAGTCTCGGGGCGGTAACTCATTCATTATAACATAATTCGACTTATTACGTAATGAACTGCCAGGCACATTGAACCAAATTTTACCGCAAAATTGCCTGAATTATTTTTCCACTTTTCTGTCTATTTATGGTAAACTTGATAGTAGAGGATTATTTTACAGAGGAGGAGAGTTTTCATGAAAAAGAGTACAAGATATGCAGCGCTTCTTCTTGGTCTTACGATGACATTTTCGGCTGTTTCCGTGGCTGCGCATCCAGGGATTACGGCTTATGCTGCTGCCTGGGAGAAGAATGCAGCGGG
>JAZOVL010000263.1:0-7961 GCA_045658685.1 Pilosibacter sp. | reverse complement strand
GAACAAATATGCCATGATGCTTCATTCCGTACGCTTCATAGTGTGCTTTACCGTCCGGATTCGTTTGCAGTATCCAAAGTGTGCGATCTCTATAAACAGGATACCGTAGAGGTTATAACGGATGATCGAGAGATTTACGATGAATTGACAAATTTGGAGCAGACGGACATTCATGTGAGATTCTATGAAGATAGCTATCCGTTAGCATCATTATACAATCTGGAATCCTCTTTGGACCGTGCACTGGGAAAAAATGTATGGCTGAAGTCAGGCGGATATCTGGTGATTGAACCGACAGAGGCTATGACAGTCATTGATGTAAACACAGGAAAAAATATTGAAAAAAAGTCTCCGGAAGAGATTTATTTTAAGACCAATCTGGAGGCTGCGGCAGAAATCGCATTCCAGCTTCGCTTAAGAAATCTTTCCGGTATTATCATCGTTGATTTTATTGATATGAAGGAAGATGCACATAATGCGGAGCTTCTGAATGTGTTCCGACAGTACTTAAATCAGGATCCGATTAAGACTACATTAGTTGATATGACTGCTCTGGGTCTAGTGGAAGTGACTAGAAAGAAGATCAAACAGCCGCTGCATGAACAGATGAAACACAAAATGGAAAAAGATGGTTAGAATGTTGTGAATGGGATGTATTGACAGACTGAAAACCATATGGTATTTTATTGGTTAGTTACAGCTAACCAATATGTCTAATAAATTGCTGTAGTCATTATGATGGATGATACAGCAATTTTTATTTACTCTTTAGTTAGCGATTACTAACCAAAATTTGGTATTTTAGAAAGGTGTTTATAATGAGAAAAATTGCAATTTACGGGAAAGGTGGTATTGGAAAGTCTACAACAACTTCCAATCTCGCCGCAGCATTTGCTGATATGGGATATCGGGTTTTGCAGATCGGTTGTGATCCGAAGGCAGACTCTACAAAAAATCTGACGGGAGGTAAAAGAATTCAGTCTGTACTGGATGCGATCCGTGAGAAAGGTGAGAACCACATTACAACAGATGATGTACTGTTTCAAGGATATAACGGAGTCTGGTGCGTGGAAGCCGGTGGTCCGACACCGGGTATCGGTTGTGCAGGGCGAGGAATCATTACAGCTTTTGAAAAATTGGAAGAGCTGGGAGCTTATGATCTTTGTAAACCGGATATCATTCTTTACGATGTCCTCGGTGATGTGGTTTGTGGTGGCTTTGCAATGCCGATCCGCGGCGGTTTTGCAAAGAATGTGTTTATTGTTACTTCCGGAGAAATGATGGCCCTTTATGCGGCATCCAATATTGCCAGTGCAGTAAATAATTTCGGTAAACGTGGTTATGCCCAGTATTCCGGTGTGATTTTAAATTCCCGAAATATTCCGAGTGAAGTGGAGCATGTAAAAGAAGCTTTAAAAGAGATTGGTGGGGATATCGTTTCCATTATACCGAGAGACAGTGCGGTGCAAGAAGCAGAAAATACGGGAATGACAGTGATTGAGGCACTCCCAGAATCCAATATGGCAGATGCTTACCGCGCATTGGCGAAGCGAATTCTTGAACTGACAGAGGAGGATTAATAAATGGAAAATCATTGTTCTACAACTGGTTGTTGCTCCGGTGGTTGTGGCGGTGGCTGTAACGGTCATTCTACACTGCATTATGTGTCAGCAGCACATGGAGGCTGGGGCATCGTAAGAATTGCAGCGCTTGTTCCAGAAAGTCACCTGCTATTTGTGTGTCCTTTCGCGTGTGGCCGACACACTGCCCTTGGAAGTATCGACAACGGAATTAAAAATCAGGTTTCTTATCTGTTTATCACAGAGGGGGATATCATTTCCGGTGATTTTGAGCAGATGATACTCGACGGTGTCGATGAGTTGTTCGAAGCGCTTCCGAAGCAGCCGAAGGTGTTATTTACATTTACTTCCTGTCTGGATGATCTTCTTGGAACAGATCACGATGCGATCAATGCAGAACTGTCTGCAAAATATCCAGATGTGCAGTTCAGACACTGTAAAATGAATCCGATTTCTCTTGACAGTACTTTACCACCTGGAGTTTCCCTCAATATGAATATGTACAGTCTGTTGGAAAAGACCGATAAGAAAGAAAAGATTATAAATGTGATCGGAAGCAACGTCACATTCCCTGAAAACGGTGATCTGAAACAGATACTCGGAGAAAAAGGCTATAAACTATATAACATTTCTGATTTTACGACCTTTGCAGAGTTTAAACGTATGGCAGATGCTTCTCTCAATATCGTAGCCGGTCCGATCGCGCTGAAAGCAGCGGAGCAGATGGAGGGGGAGCTGGATATTCCGTATATGAAGGCTTTTGTAAATTATGATCCGGATGAGATTGCAGGATTCTATCAGGAGCTTTCCGATATTCTCGGTGAGGACTTTGTTTCACCATCTCAGAAGTATAGAGAAACTGCCTTTGCAAAACTTGAAGAAGCCAGGGAAACCGTAAAAAATTATCCCATCGCCATAGATTATCAGGCTGTATTGAAACCGTATTCTCTTGGTCTGATGTTAGCAAAGAAAGGTTTCCATGTGGGAATGATTGCTGCTGACGGTGTTTCAGGACACGAACAGGAAAATCATAAGGAGCTTCTTGAGCTTGTACCGGAAGTGCAGATTTTGAATCCGCTGCACCATAATGCTGTGAAATTTGATCACGAAGGTGATCATCATCTTTGTATCGGTTTTGACTGCGGATATATGACCGGATCCACAAAGGTTGCGAATCTGATGCAGGACGAAGGAATGTATGGATATGACGGAATCTGTCGTCTGATGGATATGCTGATGGAAGCTTATCACGGTGATGCAGATGTAAAAACGATGATTAAGGAGGCTAAGCTGATTATATGAGTAAATTATGTATCGATCTTCCACCAATCGCACCGGACTATTCCGGAGCGGCTTCGGCCCTGTTTGACCTGGGCGGCATCGTAGTCATGCACGATGCTTCTGGCTGCACAGGAAATTATACCGGATTTGATGAACCGAGATGGCTTGGATCCAAATCTGCCGTATATTGTTCCGGTCTTCGACGTATGGACTGCATCATGGGAAATGACCAGAAATACATTGACGGCACATTAGAAGCTGCAAAGAATCTGAATCCAACGATGATTTCTTATCTTGGAAGCCCGGTTCCGATGGTCATCGGAATCGACATGGACGGTATGGCCATGGAAACGGAAATGGCTTCCGGAATCCCCTCCTTTGGATTTAACACAACCGGACAGAATTATTACGATAAAGGAGCTTCGGATGTATTTGTAAAACTGATCAAACGGTTTGCGAAGAATCCGACTGTAAAAATGGAGGAACGTCTGAGCGACCGTCCCCCAAAAGTGAATGTGCTGGGGCTGTTGTCGATTGATATGGGAAATGAACAGAATGCAGAATCTATTTGTACTTTCATTGAACGAGCAGGATATGAAATTAATGCTCGATTTGCCATGGGATTATCCATTGAGCAGATTGAACGAGTTGCTGAAGCTGATCTAAATATAGTAATCTCCCGATGCGGTCTTGATGCAGCGGAGTTTATGAAGAAGAAGTACGGAATTCCTTATATCTGTGGTACACCAATCGGCGATGGAGAAATCTTCTCTAAAAAAATAAATGGTACTTATAATACAAAATCTATTGAAAGGAATAAGAAAGGAATCTTGATCATTCATGAACAGATTATGGCAAATTCTATTCGTGAAGAACTGGAACAACTAAGTGATGTTACCGTTACAGTTGGAAATATGTATGGGCTGGATTCCAGACTTTCCAGGGAAAATGATATCAATCTTCCCAATGAACTTACAATCAGAAAAGTAATTAACAGCGGGGAATATTCTGTTGTTATCGCAGATCCGGAAATTGGAAAGATATTGAAAAATGATGAGGCAGCATTGATTGAACTGCCACATGTAGCATTATCCGGAAGACTGTATCTGGATCGATATCCTTGCTATTTAGGTAACGATCTAAAAACAATGATGAAGAAGGCAATCTAATACTATAAAAGCATCATAGAAAGGAAGATAACAATGAAACATAAAAGATTGATTACGCTCATGCTTGCAGCAAGTGCTATTGCGTCTGCATTGGCAGGATGCAGTTCTGATACATCAAACATAATAGATACATCTGTAGAAGAAAAGAGAGTCATCATAGACCATGCAGGAAATGAAGTGACACTTCCGACGGAGTTAGACCGTGTTGTGATTTCCGGACTACTTCCTCTACCTTCTGTATTTGTACAATTCAGAGGTTCTGCAGAGGAAATCGTAGGTATGCACCCGGGTTCCATGTCAGCAGCAGAAAATTCTTATCTGGTCAATGTATTTCCGGATATTCTTGAAGCTGACACAAGCTTTGTTGTAAATGGAACAGTGAATGTCGAAGAGCTTATGAAGCTGGAGCCGGACATAGTGTATTACAGTGCAACAAATGTAGAAGAATATGAACTTTATAAAAAAGCAGGTATTCCGGCTGTCGGATTCTCTACAACAATTGCGGATTATGACTGCGTGGAAACCTATGCCAAATGGATTGAACTATTTGGTGATATCTACGGAGAAGAGGATGCAGCATCTGAAATTATTGCCGAGGGACGACAGATTGCAGAAGAGATCAAGGCAAAGACAGCAAAACTGACAGAAGAAGAGAGACCAGACGTGCTGATCCTTTACAAATATGAAAACGGTTCCATTGTAACTGCCGGTTCGGATTTCTTTAGTGAGTATTGGTTAGACATGGCCGGTGCGGATAATGTGGCAGCAGAAATAAAATCATCCGCAGAAATTAATATGGAACAGATCTATCAATGGAATCCGGATATTATTCTGGTTACAAACTTTACACCGTACCAACCGGAAGATTTCTATCATAACAGCATAGAAGGTCATGACTGGAGTAATGTACAGGCTGTAAAAGATGGAAAGGTATATAAGTTCCCTCTCGGTATGTACCGTTGGTTTCCACCGGCTTCCGACACACCATTAACACTTCAGTGGCTGGCAAAGACTATTCAGCCGGATTTATTTGCCGATCTTGATTTTGATGCGAAGATGAAAGAATTTTATAAAAAACACTATTCTGTTGAATTAACAGACGAAGATCTTACACAGATTTATCATCCGACCCGAGAAGCATCGGTGTTGAAATAAATCCGAAAGGAGGATTATGACACAAGCAAGCAAAAAAAGGCTTTCTGCATTTACTCTTGGAGTAATCCTTACATTTCTTCCCATAGCAGCAGCTTTGGTCTGCCTTGGTATTGGACGATATTCCATGACTACGAAAGAAACTATTGAAGTTCTTATTTCTCCTTTTTCCGGAAAGGACGTTGGAAATTTTGCTTATTCTACAATATTTAATATCCGATTACCTCGGATTATTTTGGCAGCAGCAGTCGGTTCTGGACTTTCCTGTGCCGGAGCTGCGTTCCAGGGACTCTTTTCGAATCCACTTGCCACTCCCGATACCCTTGGTGTCGGAAGTGGTGCTGCCTTTGGCGCCGTGTTAGCGATGCTGTTTGGTGCAAATCTGATCTCCATTCAGTTATTTGCACTTGTATTTGGTTTATTAGCTTGCTTTATTACCTACACGATCAGTCGCAGAAACGGGAAGACCAGCATCATTATGATCGTACTTTCCGGTATGGTAATATCTGCAGTATTTGAGGCATTGGTTTCGCTCATGAAATACATTGCAGATCCAGAGGAAGATCTTCCTGTGATCACGTATTGGTTGATGGGCAGCATGTCCAGAGCTAATTACGATAATCTAAAGCTTGGACTTCCATTTATTTTTGTGGGAATTTTCATTATCTTTCTTTTAAGATGGAGGTTGAATATTCTTTCTCTTAACGAGGATGAGGCAAGCTCTCTGGGAATGAATATCAAAATAATGCGTGTTATTTTCATTGTAGCGTCTTCCATGATCACAGCTTCCAGTGTCTCCATGTGTGGTTCTGTTGGCTGGGTAGGACTTTTGATTCCACATATTTCCAGAATGATCGGAGGAAATAATAACAACGCAGTCGTTCCTATCAGTATTTCTTTGGGCGCGCTGTTTATGATCATTATGGATACCTTTGCACGAAGTGCGACTGCAGCGGAAATACCGATTTCAATTTTGACAGCAATTGTTGGAGCTCCGATATTTATAATGTTGCTTAGAAAAACAGGAGGTGCATGGTCATGATCTATGAGGTGAGACATGGTATTTTTGGATATAAGGATATACCAATTTTAAATGATATCAATTTTTCTGTCTGCGAAGGCGAGGTCATGTCTATACTCGGACCCAATGGAGTCGGAAAGACGACTTTGTTAAAATGTATGATGGGACTTCTGAAATGGAAAGAGGGTGAATCTCTCTTAGACGGTGAGAATATCCGGAATATTAAACCAAAAGAATTCTGGCAGAAGATTGCTTATGTTCCTCAGGCGAAGGGTTCTGCTTTTGGATTTTCAGCCATCGACATGGTCACACTTGGACGAAGTCCCCATCTGGGTATGTGTTCACAGCCCAAAATGGAAGACAGAGAAGCCGCCAGACAGGCGATGGAAGATATGGGAATTTTACATCTGAAGGACAAATTGTGCACAGAAATGAGCGGTGGTGAACTTCAGATGGTTTTAATTGCCCGTGCACTGACCGTCAATCCTAAAATGTTGGTTCTTGATGAGCCGGAGTCAAATCTGGACTTTCGCAACCAGTTGATTATTTTGGAGACCATTCGGAATCTTTCAAAGAAACGAGGAATTTCCGCAATTGTGAACACCCATTATCCGGAACATGCGCTGAAAATTTCTGATAAGGCATTGATCTTGAACCGTGAAGGACGAAATCTCTTTGGCAATGCAGAGCAGATCATCAACGAAGAAAATATGAAACAGGCATTTTCTGTTCAGGTATATATCAATCAATTTGATTACTGTGGCGCGGAATATCGCAGTGTGGTTCCGCTGTATTTGGTGTAAAAGAAAGCTGGCCGATAAAAAAGTCTTTTGGTGAACCTCACCTATCATTTTATGCAGGAATGTGATATAATTTGCTCCAAAGGAGATTTGCCATGAATAACGTGAATAAAACTCTTTATATTCCATTATACGGAAAAGCCTGCGTGAGCAAGAAAGGAATCATTCTTCAGGATAAAAAAGCAGAAGAAATCTGGGCTGCGGAAGGTTTTACATTAAAAGGAAAAGCGAAGTCCAAGTGGCTTGCGTACTATATGGGAATGCGTTCCGCTGTATTTGATCAGTGGTTGACAAAACAGATGCAGCAGTTTCCGGATGCGGTGGTCCTTCATATTGGCTGTGGAATGGACAGCAGAGTGGAACGTGTCGGAACTTTCGGACATTTTTGGTACGATGTGGACTTTCCGGAAGTAATTCAGGAGAGAAAGAGATATTTTGATGAAACGAATGAATACTTTATGATCGGCTCTGATGCACGAGAAGAGAACTGGTTGGAAGTAGTTCATGACAGTCAATCTGCAATTGTTGTTATGGAAGGTGTCGGTATGTACATGAACGTTCAGGAGTTGGCAGGACTTTTGAAGCGCTTGAATTCTCGCTTTGAACGGGTGCAGTTGTTGATGGATTGCTATACAACTTTTGCCGCGAAAGCTTCTAAATATAAAAATCCGATTAATGAAGTCGGCGTAACGGTTGTTCATGGAATCGATGAACCGACTTTATTGGAACATGAGACTGGATTTACATTCTTAAAGGAACATGAACTTACACCGGAATCTATGATCAATGAGCTAACCGGTCCAGAACGTATGATTTTTAAAAAAGTTTTTGCAGGTCGGCTTTCAAAGAAGATTTACCGGTTATATGAATTTTATGTAGCTTAGGGAGGGAGTACATATGTGGTCCACATTCAAAAGAAAATTTATCGGTGATAGAAACTTTTATCGCAAAGTCATTT
>JAZOVL010000262.1:0-1657 GCA_045658685.1 Pilosibacter sp. | reverse complement strand
ACCCATGAAGCGATCGTGGATCTTCAGATGGAACTTTGTGCCATCCGCCCACCTTCCAATATGGAAGAAAACAGAGCAAAACGTTTTTTTGAATTGATGAATCAGATTGGCCTTGATCATGTATATATGGATGAAGTGAACAATGTGATCGGTTTATTAAAAGGTACAGGCAATGGTCCTACACTTGTTGTAGCTGCACATATGGATACGGTGTTTGGTCCGGAAATCGACTGTACTCCTGTTCGAAAGGAGGACGGATTTATCTGGGGACCTGGTATTTGCGATGATACAAGAGGTATGGTTGAAGTATATGCCATTGCAAAAACGATGTGTGAAACAGGAATCCGTGCAAAAGGTGATATCCTCTTTGTGGGAAATGTTGGTGAAGAATCACTTGGTGATCTTCGAGGAAGCAAGCATTTATTTGCTGCTAATCCAAACATTGATGTGTTTATGTCTATCGACGGTCCGCAGGTGGAATCTCTTGTTACAAATGCAATTGCAGGTTGTAAATATCGCTTTACATATACAGGACGTGGTGGTCATGCGTTAGGAGCATTTGGTATTCCAAATGTGAACAATGCTCTGGGATATGCGATGGCAAAAATCGCAACGCTGGAAGTTCCTGTCGAACCATTATCCATTTTTAATATCGGTGTTGTACAGGGCGGTGTTTCTGTTAATGCGATCCCGGCTAAGTCCAGTATGATGGTCGACCTTCGTTCTATGAGTCAGACGGAACTTGACCGTATGAAAGATTTTGTAGTATCTGCTGCAAAAGAAGGCCTGGAAAAAGAACTGGCTCGCTGGAATCATCCAACAGAGACACTCGAGCTTCAGATTGAGATATTAAGTGAACGTCCGGGTGGAACTCAACCGATTGAAGCACCTGTCGTTCAGGCTGCTTTAGCTGCTTATGAGGCTTACGGAATTGAACCAAAGCTTCAGAAAGGTGCAAGTACAGACTCTAATATTCCGATCAGCCTTGGCATACCGGCTGTTACTGTAAGCCGTGGAGGTATCCAGATTGATGGACATACCGTGAATGAACGTTTCCAGCCGGATAACGCATTTGTAGGAACACAGAGAGATTTAATCTTAGCTCTTGTTTTAGCCGGATACGAAAACATTTCAGAACCTGTAATCAAATAATAAACGTAATAATAAAACAGGCTGTACCGCCCGAAAAAGGCGCATACAGCCTGTTTTGTGTTTTGTCTTAGTATTTCTAGTACAGATGCATAAAACGCGTTGTACCGGATTACAGTTCGTCCGTGGACTCGAGGATCTTTCCGTCTCTCCAGATTCTCTCAAGATCGTAGAATAATCTGTCTTCCTGGGAGAATACGTGAACGATCACATCATTATAGTCCATTAACATCCATGTAGATGTCAAGTTACCCTCTTTCTGCTTGCATTCGTAGCCGGCTTTGAAAAGCTTCTCTTCTACGCTGTCAACCAGAGCATGTAACTGGCTTGTATTAGTTGCGCTCGCAAGTACAAAGTAATCTGCAATTACGGAAACGCCATTGATATCAATAATCTTAATGTCTTCGCCTTTTTTCTCTTCCAGAGCGGCTACGGCGATTTTTACCATTTCTTTTGACTGATTCAACGTTTTTTACCTCCTTAGCTGGGGATGTAGTGTCCTTGTCCT
>JAZOVL010000261.1:0-1866 GCA_045658685.1 Pilosibacter sp. | reverse complement strand
GCCCGAGCAGATTCCACGCAATTGCAAACCTTGGAAAGATGCTTGATGAGGCTGGTTACAAACGTATCTCCGAGAGCCATGAGTGGGATCTTGAAGAAGGCGGCAAATATTATGTAACCAAGAATGGCTCTGCGATCATCGCATTCCGTATTCCGACAATCCCGTTCAAAGGCTTTATGATGTCTGCAAGCCACAGCGATTCTCCGTCTTTCCATATTAAAGTAAATGCTGAGATGTTAAACTCTGATGGTTATGTTCGCATCAACACAGAGAAATATGGCGGATGCCTGATGACCCCGTGGTTCGACCGTCCGCTCACAGTTTCCGGTCGTCTTTTAATTGAAACTGAGAATGGTATCGAAACAAAGCTTGTTTATGTAGATAAAGATCTTATGATGATCCCGAACGTAGCGATCCACATGAACCGTGCTGTGAATGATGGCTTCAAATATGATCCGAAGTGCGATTCCATTCCGATGTTTGGTTTAAGTGAATCCAAGGGTGGCTTTATGAAAGCTGTTGCTGAGGCAGCAGACGTAACTGAAGAGCAGATTCTTGGACATGATCTTTTCATTAACATCAGACAGAAAGGTTTCCAGTGGGGCGTGAACAACGAGTTTATCTCTTCTGCTGCTCTTGACGACCTTCAGTGTGCATTTGGCTGCTACCACGGCTTCATGAACGCTACTGAGAGCGCTAATGTTCCGGTATTCGCAGTATTTGATAATGAAGAAGTTGGTTCCAACACAAAACAGGGTGCAAACGGCACATTCTTAGAGGACACAGTAGAGAAGATCTGTGCAGCATTCGGAGTTGAAGTTGCAAGCGCAGTTGCAAACAGCTTCATGGTTTCCGCAGACAATGCTCACGCGGTTCATCCGAACCATCCGGAATATGCTGATGCTACACATCGTCCGAAGATGAACGGCGGTATCGTTATCAAACACGGTACACGTTATGCAACAGACGGCGCTAGCCAGGCAATCTTCGCGGCAATCTGTAAGAAGGCTGGCGTTCCGCTGCAGTACTTCTTTAACCGTTCTGATCTTGCAGGCGGCGGTACATTAGGATGCATCTCCATTTCTCATGTTTCCTTAAATACAGTTGATATCGGTCTTCCGCAGCTCGCTATGCACTCCTGCATCGAGACAGGCGGATCCCTTGATACAGAGTATCTTGTGAAGGCAATGACTCAGGCTTACAGCATGAGCTTCACAGAGACAAACGGTACATTTACATTGAAGTAATTGATATCTAAACATAAAAACCGGCTTCCACTGACGTGGTTGCCGGTTTTCTTTCCTATCACAAACATTCTCCGTGACATAATTTCACAAACGCATATAAAATCTTTGCCGTCATTCCCCAGATGACCTCTTCTCCATACCGGTAAAAATACACCGGATATTTTCCTTTACTCCAGTGATAATCTCTGCCACCCGGTACAAGGTCATATGGAAAATCCTCTCCCGGTACTGTATGTACCGTCGCAACATACTTCTCCGGCTCATTTTCAAAAAACCAGGAAAGAGGAACTGTGAATATATGATCTACTTCGTCTTTTGAATAGGTTCCACGATAATCTTTTAATGCACCCAGATAAACATGTACCGTCAATCCGTAATTCATCTCTAAATAATCCAGTGGAGCGATTACTTCGATCTGGTCACTGGCTATCAATAGTTCTTCCATTGTTTCACGGACTGCCGTCATCTCATACGATTCCTCGCCTTCTACCCTCCCGCCAGGAAAACAAACTTCTCCCGGCTGATGACTGAGAGCAGAGGAACGAACTTCAAACACTACTTCCAATTGTCCTTTTTCCTCAATAATCGGAAGTAACACGGAAGAAAGTCGGATCGTAGC
>JAZOVL010000260.1:0-2996 GCA_045658685.1 Pilosibacter sp. | reverse complement strand
ACAGATGACTTTTATCTGATGAAAGTGGAGGAGAAGAACAATGCCGAGATGGGTCAGTTCTACATGTTAAGAGCATGGGACAAGTATCCGGTTCTCTCCAGACCGATCAGTGTATTTGACTCCGACGGAGAGACAGTAAGTTTTCTTTACAAAATTGTTGGTCAGGGAACAGAAATCTTCAAAGAGCTTAAAGCAGGCGATGAGATCAAAGTTGATGGCCCGCACGGAAACGGTTTCCCGGATGCAACAGGTAAAATTGCTTTAGTAGGCGGCGGCGTTGGTGTTGCTCCGCTTTATCTTACAGCAAAACGCTTAAAAGCAGCTAACCCGGATGCAGTAGTTGATATGTACTTAGGTTTCAGCGGTGAGCCGATGTTAGTAGATCGTTATGAGGCAGTTGCTGACTCCGTAACTGTAAACGTAGGCGGCTTTGTTACAGATGATATCGACCCGACAAAATATGATGTGATCATGACTTGTGGTCCGGAAATCATGATGAAAGTTCTTTACAAGAAATGTGTTTCTGTTGGTGCTACAGCTCCGGTATATGTATCCATGGAAAATCGTATGGCTTGTGGTATCGGTGCATGTCTTGTATGTACATGTAAGACAAACGGCGGAAACAAGAGAGCTTGTAAAGATGGCCCGGTTATGTTAGGAAGCGAGGTATTTGGTAATGAGTAAGAGATTAGAAACAGTATTTGCTGGCGTAACATTTAAGAACCCGGTAGCTTTAGCATCCGGTACATGTGGTTTTGGTAAAGAATTCAACGAGTATTTTGATATTCAGAAATTAGGTGGTCTCTGCTCCAAGGGTCTTACTCTTCATGCAAGAGGCGGTAACGACGGTATCCGTATCTGGGAGACTCCGTCCGGTATTATGAACAGCGTAGGTCTTGAGAACCCGGGCGTTCAGCACTTCATCGATTACGATCTTGATCGTATGAACAAGCTTGATCTTGTAAACATCGTAAACCTTGGCGGTCACTCCATGGAAGATTACTTAGAAGCAGTTAAGATTTTAAATGATCATCCGTTAGATCTCTTAGAGCTTAACATCTCCTGCCCGAACGTAAAAGCAGGTGGTATGAACTTTGGTGTTAAGACAGAGATGGCTCGTCAGGTAGTTCGTGAGATCCGTGAAGTATGCAAGCACAAACTTGTTATCAAACTTTCTCCGAACGCAGAAGACATCGTAGCACTTGCAAAAGCATGTGAAGAAGAGGGTGCTGATGGTGTATCCTTAACAAATACATTCCTTGCAATGGCAATTGACTTAAATAAGAAAAAACCGGTATTCAATAATACATATGCAGGTCTTTCCGGCCCGGCAATCAAACCGATTGCACTCAGAATGGTTCACCAGGTAGCTCATGCTGTTAATATCCCGGTTATGGGTATTGGCGGTATCACAACTTGGCAGGATGCAATTGAATTCATTATGGCAGGTGCAACATGTGTTCAGATTGGTACATCTTCCTTTATGAATCCGGCTTTAGCTGTTGATGTTATCGATGGTATGGAAGCTTACCTTGAGAAGAATAATATCGAGAACATCCAGGAAATCAGAGGAATTCTTTAATTAGAATTACTTAAATAAACTCTTTGTGAAATGTGCGGTCAGGCGCCCCGACTCAATTTGAGTGGGGCGCCTGATTCGTTTTTTGTTTTCCCTGGCAGATTGCCGGAGCTTTTTCTTTATTGGTTGAGGAAGAGGATGGAATATATCCGACTTCCTTGCAACTATAAAGAATAAATGATATAATCAAAAAAGATAATTTGAAAATATCATTAGGAAAAGGGGAAGAATTATGAGTGGACATATTAATGCAAAAAAAGGCGAGATTGCAGAGCGAATTCTGTTACCGGGAGATCCGCTTCGTGCAAAATATATTGCAGAACATTATTTAGAAAATGCTGTTTGCTTCAATGAAGTACGTGGTATGTACGGTTATACAGGTACATACAAAGGCATTCCGGTTTCTGTAATGGGAACAGGCATGGGTGTTCCGTCCATCCATATTTATGCACGTGAGCTTATGGACGAGTACGGTGTACAGACCTTAATCCGTATTGGTACAGGTGGAAGTTACGATGCTGATTTGAATGTTGGAGACCTTGTAATCTCTAAAGGATGCTGCTATACGTCCTCCTTCATGAATTATGCTCATCTGGAAGGTATCTATTCTGCGGTTGCTGATTTTGATCTGGTTTATCATGCCAACAGAATCGCGAAAGAAATGGGCATTTCTGCGCACGTGGGTCTGACTGTTTGTAATGATCTTCTGTACTTTGATAACAAACCGGAAATTGCAAAACAGTGGAATAAATACGGTGTAATCGCTTCCGAGCAGGAGGCCGTTGCACTCTATGCACTTGCAGCGCAGTTCCGCAGAAAAGCTGTCATGATCATGAGTGTTGTTGCAAATATCTTTAAGCCGGAACAGAAGGAGCTTTCTAAAGAAGCAAGAGAGAAAGAGCTCCACAACATGATCACACTGGCACTTGAGACTGCGATTACAGAATAAATGTATGGGAATGGAAATGGGCAGGAGACATTGAATGGTGTGTCCTGCTCATTTTCAAGAATGAAAAGGAATCAGTATGAAGAACTTTTTCAAGGGAATTATTGTCGGACTTGGAGGTGTTGCTCCAGGGCTCAGTGGCAGTGTCTTATTGATTATTTTTGGCCTGTATCAGGAAGTGCTTGATGCACTCGGTACTTTGTTTGTTAATTTTAAAAAGAAAGTCTTCTTTTTATTACCGATTGTTTGTGGAATGGGGATCGGAGTGCTGCTATTCAGCAAGATATTGAATTTCTTTTTGAATCATTATGAAGTTCCGACTCGTTTCTGTTTTCTGGGATTGATTTTAGGCACGGTGCCTTTATTTTATAAAGAAGTAAAAAAGAATGGTTTTTCCGCAAATTATTATTTGTTGATCGTATTGGCAGCAGTTTGCGGTACTTGGATGTTTACTTTCTTGGCTGTTATTTG
>JAZOVL010000259.1:0-3316 GCA_045658685.1 Pilosibacter sp. | reverse complement strand
GGTATATGCATAAGCCGGAGAATCCATATTTGCCGGAGCATAATATTCATCTCTTTCTGTTTCCAGTGTAATATCGTATTTGTCTGCGATCGCCTTAAATGCAGCATATTCTTTCTTTAAATCTGCTTCATTGGTGTTTCGGAACATCACTGACGCTGTACAGAATCTGTCATTTACGCTTCCTTCTATCTTCTGGAAGTTGCAGGTTGTTCCGATCATGCTTCCTGCAGTACCGTTGATTTTCGGTAATACCTTCTTAATGATGCCCCCAAAGAACCAAAGGTTGTTAAATAACACATTCATCGGGAATCCGCAATATGGAGCCAGACCTGCAAACATTCCCTTGGTCTGAGGATTCAGTTCGCGAATAAAAATATTAGAAGATTTCACCTCTTCTATAAATTTTGCCATGCGCTCTACCGGATTTCCTTTAAACCCGGTCATGCTCACGTGACTGCTCTTATTTCTTGCTGTACAGTTGACCTTTAAACGCCCCTTTTCGTGAACCGCGATCATTGCGCACATTTCACACTTCATTCCCGGTAACGGAGGTTCTACGATGGCACCGCCCTCATCTAAGATCACTTCAAACGTGATTCTATGTTCCTGGAAATAGCTGCGTGCTGTTGTCATACCGTCACCACCGGTCTCTTCATTATGCGAAGAGAGAATGTACAAATTTACCGGAGGTACGATTCCTTCCTTCAGCATCTCCTCTGCTGCAAAGAGAATCGCGCACAGAGAACCTTTTGTATCTGCCGCGCCGCGGCCCCAAACCTTTCCATTCGCGATCGTTCCCGAGAACGGTTCGTATTTCCAGGTTTCATGTTCGGTATCCGCAGCCACCACGTCGTGATGGGACATGAGCAGAATGTTGCGGCTTGTGTCTTTACCAGGAATCTTGTACATCCAACAATCTGCTGCAAATATCATGCGCTCTGCATTTTCATACAGCAGCGGAAAATCTTCTTCCACGACTGCGCGCAATTTCGCAAATTCTGTATCATCATGACGATCTTTTACAGATACCGTCGCACACTGTATCATCCGGGAAAGTGTTTCACCATATGGTTTCAGCTCGTCCTCAGTAAATGTCGGATGCTCTCCCTCCAACTTTCGCGCACTGCGAGTCTTGAAGGAAGTATTAACAAGCAGAACTGCTGCCAAGATGGCCAGCGCTGCCAGAGTCATTTTCAGAATCAGCATATTACAAAACCTCCATGGTTTCTTTTGTAAAAAGCGGTCACCCCTGTCGGAGCAACCGCCAAACATCATCTATTAAATCTCTTCACCTGCACGATACTTCTCCAGCACGCGATTAATACGTCTTGTCGGACTCAACAGATCGCTCAGAGAAGAATTATGATTCAGGTTATCAATAATCAGAGCAATGTATTTGCTCATGTCTACATTAATATACCACGGCTTAGACAGTAATTCCTCAGTCTGGTAAACCAGATTTGTTGTCAGGATACGCTCAATATAACCATTTTCATAATATTCGTCAAATTTCTTTAAGCCATTTGTGAACAGACCAAAGGTTGTGCAGACATAAACGCGTCTTGCTCCACGTCTCTTTAATTCCTTCGCTGTATCCAGCATACTTTCGCCGGAGGAGATCATATCATCGATGATAATAACATCTTTGCCCTCCACACTCGCGCCAAGGAATTCATGTGCGACAATCGGGTTACGTCCGTTGATAACCCTGGAGTAATCACGACGCTTATAGAACATACCCATATCCAGACCCATGACGTTCGCAAAATAGATCGCACGACCGGTCGCACCCTCGTCCGGGCTGATGATCATCATATGATCACTGTCGATCTGAAGGTCTTTTTCATTCTTTAATAAATATTTGATAAACTGGTAGATCGGCTGAACAGTCTCAAATCCCTTCAGCGGAATCGCGTTCTGTACGCGCGGATCATGCGCATCAAATGTAATAATGTTCTCTACGCCCATGTTTACCAGTTCCTGTAGCATAACCGCACAGTCCAGAGACTCACGGTGAGAACGTTTATGCTGACGGCTCTCATAGAGAAACGGCATGATTACATTAATACGTTTTGCCTTACCGGATGCAGACGCGATAATACGTTTCAGATCCTGATAATGATCATCCGGAGACATGTGATTCTTCATTCCATTTAAAGAATAGGTCTCGTTATAGTTACAAACATCGACCATGATATATAAATCATCGCCACGAACAGATTCTAAAATCTCACCCTTACCTTCGCCGGAACCAAAACGCGGAGTTCTGGACTGCAGAATATAAGAATCTTTCTGGTATTCCGCAAAGTGAATGGTAGATTTATGTTCGCTCTCTCTTTCTTTTCTCCAGCTGACCAGCCACTCATCTACTTTCCTTCCAAGCTGTGTACAGCTTCTTAACGGAATCACTCCTAACGGACCAACCGGAATCGTTTCAATTTTTTTCTCTTCGTACAGCATGAATATTCTCCCCCTATATTACAGTGCTTCCTTGTTAACATTATCATCTTTATACACCATAGAACGACACGCGTCAACCTTATTTCCCATAACCGCGGCGAACAAATCGTAAATCGTCACCGAGAAGCGGGAAAATACGGTACTGGCTCATAATTCTTGAAGTTACGCGTTCTGTAAATTCATCCTGCATGCGGTTGAGTGCCAGATTTGTGGAAATAATTGTTCCTTTCTTCCGGTTCAGGCGCTCGTTCACGCAGTAAAACAACTGAGAAGCCGTGAATGTATTAATGAGCTCTGTACCCAGATCGTCGATAATCAAAAGATCACAGTCTAAAATGTACGCAGCACGGTCTTTGGCTTCTTCCTCATCACGATTGCCAAATCGACTGTCCGAAAGAATATCAAACATATCAGTCGCAGTCAGATATACGACGGAAAATCCCCTCTGGATCAATTCACGTGCGATACAGTTACTGAGGAATGTCTTTCCACAGCCGGTACTTCCGGTAAACAGGATGCTTCCCTTTTCCTCACCAAATCTGCGCACATATTCCTTACACTCCTCGATGATCATCGTCATATATTCGAAAACGGTCATTCCGGTCTTCTCATCAATCCTCTCCCGGTCATAGTATTCCAACGAAAGGGTATCAAAATTCTCCCTTGCCAGCACATCGCGAATGTTGGACTGATCATACAGGATCTCGATTTCCATTCTCTTGAAACAATGGCATTTCTTTCCGTCATTGTAGCCTGTATCACGACAATCCCTGCAGCGATAATGCATCTCCATATAGTCTTCCGGATATCCATTTCGCTTCATATACATGATCTTCTGCTCTTTGAGCGCCGCTGC